>NZ_AYTW01000011.1 GCF_002752635.1 Mesotoga sp. Brook.08.105.5.1 | reverse complement strand
TGTGTGCTTTTTCAGGAAGCCCTATATAGAATTCCGTTTGCACCTTCTAGAAATAAATGCAAGAACAAGAATCTGCAAAAACTGGCAAGTGCAGACGTTCCAAGTTTCTTCTCCCAAATACCCAGTGCCTTCTCGTTCCCCAACAAGCCACAACACCTCGGTCATGTTTTCAGAGTATTTTTGTTGTCAGTCTTCTTTTCTGAAGATCATTTCTCCTGCGCGAAGCGCACTCTCGTCAATGGTCTTTCTCTCTTATCTCTCGTTCGAGACAAATTCAGCAATTCTTTCGACCACGTATTTGATTTCTTCATCTCTCATTTCAGGGAATATCGGCAGGGCAAGTGTCTCTTCACAGGCCTTCTCGGTCACGGGAAATCCCCCCGTCCTATAACCGAGGTACTCAAAGCACTTCTGCTGGTGAAGGCCCATGGGATAGTAGATCGATGTGCCGATACCGTTACTGGCGAGATAATCTCTCAGTCTGTCTCTCTCTTCTCTGCTGAAGCCTTCTAATCTCACCACGTACTGATGGAAGACGTGAGAGAAGCGATAATCGTTAGCCGTCGCCTGTTCACCGTCCGCCGAATAAGGAACAGAGGGGCAGTGAATTACGACATCGTTGTGGGTTGTGGGTTGTGCGTTGTTCGAAAGAGACTTATCTTTACCCACAACCGACAACCTACAACATACAACGTTCAAGCCGTTCTTTATCATCTCGGCTTGATACTTCTCGGCTATTTCAATTCTTCTTCTTTCGTATTCTTCCAGGTGTTTAAGTTTTATATTCAGAACTATTGCCTGGAGTTCGTCAAGTCTAGAGTTTATGCCTATCATTTTGTGAACATATTTCACGGGTGAGCCGTGGACTCTGTAACTTTTGCAGAATGCTGCGAGTTCGTCGTCATCTGTTGTTATCATTCCGCCGTCGCCATAGGCACCCAGGTTCTTCGTCGGGAAGAAAGAGAAAGTCGACAAATCTCCGATCGAGCCTGTCATAATAGTCGATCCATCTGGATGGTTCCATCTCGAGCCAATTGACTGTGCGCAGTCTTCGATTATCTTAACTCCGTATATCTCTCTTATGTTCTGGAGTCTCTCAAGATTCATAGACTGACCGAAGAGATGAACCGGGATTATCGCTTTGATCTTTTCTCTTTCCGGATGGGTTTGGAGCAGTTCTTCGACCTTGTCAAGGTCGATGTTGTAAGTTACCGGGTCGATATCCGTGAAAAGGGGGGTAGCGCCGTTTCTGGTAATGCAGCTGACTGTAGCGAAGAAGGTATAGGGAGTTGTAATCACATAGTCTCCTGGGCCTATTCCCAGAGCGGCCACGGCAATTAGAAGAGCATCTGATCCATTTGCAACTCCAATCGCATGCTTTGCTCCAATTAGATCGGCTACGCTTTGTTCCAGCTCTCTTACAGCTTCACCCAGAATCACCCTTCCGCCTAGCAGTGCCTCGTCTATCTCCTGGAGAACCTCTTCTCTTAACTCGTTGTATTGCCTTGTCAGATCGAATAGTGGTATATGCATAGAACCTCCATGTTTCTGTCGAGAGGACGCCTGTACTTGGAGAAGACGGAGCCGAGATTTCAAACGGACGAGGAGATTAGAATCACATTCTCCTTATTGAAGATTTGTGCCGATAATTTGCCTCAGGAACGTAACTCTCGTCATCTCGCCCTCTCGAAAATGGTTTTTCTCGTTACACAAGCTCTTCTAGTTCAACTTTGCCTAATTTGGATATTGTGAATACCATTACGTTTTTCATTCCCTTTTCTTTTGCGTTCTTGACTATGTTGTTTGCATGTCTGAACGACGCGACGATCACCGCGGTTTCAACATCGCTTTTCACTTCTTCGGGTGAAGACACATGAAGATCGTGAAATGTTCCATTTTGCTTCGATTGCGAATCGTCTATGAAACCGATTATCTTGACTCCTTCGGTTCTGAGGACGTCCGCAAGAATCCCTCCGATAATCCCGGCGCCGTAAAGATAGAAGCTCTCGTGTTCACTCTCTTTGATCGTATCGAGAACCTCTCCAAATATCTCTCTCGATTCCGTGTAGAGCTTTGCCGCCTCTTTTAGATAAAGAATAGTCAGATACTGCAGCCTGAATTTACCCGCTTCAGTCAGTACGTATCGCATATTCCTTCGGTTTTCGCCCTCTTTCTGAATGAGACGGGAATCTTCAAAGTCTCTTATATACTTGTTGACCATACTGGGAACGATACCGGCAATTCGCGCGAGCCTCTCCTGAGAGACGGAAGAACTCTCAATCAGGGCCTTCAGAATACTCATCTCTCTGAAATTCGGAGACGGATTGAAAAATGAAAACTCGGAAAGATCCATAGTCGCTCCTTTATTATTCATTCACTGACAGAATTATAGCAACTCGATTGTTCATAAGTCAAGTGGTAGGTACTGAGAACAAGAGAGAACTCGCTTCGCTCGTGAGAGGATGAGAACGGGCAATTGCGAGATAACGAGAAGAAGCATTACGAGGAGCGGGTTTCGGGTCTGGGGTCTCGGTTTGGCAAGAGCGAGATCCCGTACAGAACCACTACGGGATGACCCTGAACAGAACATTTCCAGGGCAGGCTAAGTGAGTGGATTCCAGGGGAGGCTCATAAGCGTAGGCTTTACAGAATGACAGCCCCTCATGGTATCCCTGGATAGGCTTCTTCAGTAGTCAAGGTCAATATCAACCGATAGTCGCGGAAGCTGCGTAATCATTAGGTTGATTGCCGTTCCGCCCTTCAGAGCCAGAGATTCCGATAAAAGGGTATCCGAGTCTATGAATTGAAGTACCTCGACTAATCTCAGTGTTTTCTCGTATGTATCACGGACAAAACCCAATTCTGACGCGAGTTGCCCGATGGTTCGTTTATCGTATTTCACCTGTGTCTCTTACTCCTTTCGAGATTATCGCCATGAGATCTTCCGGAACGAAGAGGTTCCATCTGGAATCGTAAGTTGGTGATTCAAAGCGTATTGCGTTATAGAAGTACCTGACACTCTTGCCATTCGCCAGTTCACATAGCTCGAAGAACCCTTCAGATAGGCGAAATTTGCTCTGAAAATGCCCCAGTATGTATCCAGTCTTTTGATAAAGAAATCTCTTGCTATATTGACCAAGATAAGATACCAATTTGCTTTCACTGAGTGAGGGAACAGCGTCCAAGCAGCGAAGCAGTTCTTCAAGACCTCCTATCCTCTCAAAGTCATTGATGCTGTCAAGTGTGGTCCTCTCCATGTCTGTTGTTCTCACACCATCTGGATTCATGACAACTCCATCAAGTATTCGTGGGGATATAAAACGATATCTCACATCATCAAAGGTAAACTCAGAGAACTTCGTCTTTGCGCTCACATATACCTCATAATAGACTTGGTTGGCATATCCGTAGTACTCATAAGCAGAGTGATGCGTAATATAAGATTGTGGCTTGATCTTCGATGCGATTCTATATCGGCCAGCTATCGCCTGCCCGGTCTCTAGGCTTCTTGTCACATATAGGTTTCGCTTCACCTGCTCAATTAAGCCACGCTTCTTGTAGTTTTGCAGTAGAGAATCAGCTGTCTCGCTTTTTCCGACAAGTTTTTCCACGTCGCTCTTTGTGAAAACCCCCAACCTTGCAAGTTGCTCGTAGTATTTCACGTTCATCACCTACAGTGTTTTAATTCTAGCATATTACTGGCATTCCATTGACACTTGCAAGCATCAAATGAAACATGATTAGTCTTCCGCTCTTAGGTTGCACGACCAAAAATCCAGAGGCAAGGAACTAGTCGTTGCCTCTCTTCTGTTTGATGTCTATCCGACAAGACCTACCTAGAAAGCGCTCTTTTTAGAGTTCCGCTTCGAAACGACAGAAGAGACAAGATCCAGTCTTTTCTTACTTTCCGTCATTCTCGAAGTTCCTGGTCAGAATATCGATCTTTGAAACAGTTGCAAGTTGAATAAGGAAGGTTATCCGTTATCGGTTCGCCGTTCTCCGATAGTATCGGAAGATCGGTTCCGGCGCGTTGCGCCCAAGTTCCTCGTTCCGGAGCTAGGAGCTTTCTTCTTGGTTAGTAAGAGCGGGAAGGTACGAGCTGAAGAGAAAGAAAGAGACAGAGGAGAGAGTTCTCGTCTTCTCGTGAGCGAAGCGAACGTCTCGACATTGCTCTTTCTCGACGGTATTATCGGTGAACGGATACTTGTTCTTGGACGGCTGACGGAGGACCGCTCTTCCAGCGTACAGCGGCTCTTACATTCGAGATCCCGATCAGTTTCATATCGGGATGACAGTCCTTCACGTCATCCTGAAGTGCTCCTGTTCAGGATCTGGGCTTGGGTCTCAGCGAAGGACGGGTCCATATCTGGGACGAGTCACGAAGGACGGTTCTCCACAGCGATCAGCGTTTTTTTGCAAGCGGGTCTTACCAGCGCTCAGCGGGTTCACCGCTTTTAAGCGTACAGCGGTTCTTTGAGGGAGATCCCGCACAGGAGCACTGCGGGATGACAAAGTGAGTGGATTCTGGGGCGGGCTCTACGGGATGACGGGTCGAAGGGTTCTGATTCTCGTCTTCTCGTGAGCGAAGCGAACGTCTCGACATTGCTCTTTCTCGATCGAATGGTCTTAGCGGTGAACAGGTCCTTGTTCTTGGACTGATGACGGAGGACTGATCTCTTCAAAGCGTACCGCAGAAATCCTCCTCAATGGAAACGGATGAATCTTCAAAAAACGATACTAACCTTTCTTCATCTCCTCTGCTTCCTTGACTCTTAATTACACACAATATAGACAGTTCATATATTTGGATCGTAAATGTAAAGTAATTCCTGAGCGTTGTTGATTCTTCAGGAACATCTCAGCGTTGCTGATTTGCTATGCAGTAACTGGAATTCAGAACAAAAGCCGTCAAGAACCTCTGCTTCAACATCATCAATCAGTGGAGTTGATTCCTGACAACCACACGAGTAGGCTAATGCACTTTTCGGTCATCTTTTGTATACTATAAATGAGGGAGTTGCTTTATGGACAATGATCTCCAGAGACTGAAAAAACGAATAGAGGAGCTTGAAGCCGTTAATGAATGTTTGAGACAGAACACGGAAGCGCAAACAAGCGGCAGTTCGAAGGTATCACACTATTCATCGCCTGATGAGAAGATTGCCCTCTACAGATCTCTTTTCTTTGGCAGGCAGGATTTGTATGCACTTCGATGGGAAGGAGCAGATGGTTCTTCCGGGTACCAGCCAGTTTGCAAGAACATCTGGAAGAAGGGCATTTGCAGGAAACCTCAGATCAAGTGCACTCAGTGCTATTCGAGAGAATTCGCGCCGCTTACTGATCGGGTGATCTACAATCATCTTTCAGGAAAGATCTCGATAGGTATTTATCCGCTCATTGAAGACGAAACGTGCAGGTTCTTTGCCGCCGATCTAGATGGAGAAAGCTGGATGGATGATGCACGTGCCTTCATGAACGCATGTGCGGCTTTTTCCGTTCCGGTGTATTTGGAGAGATCGAGATCCGGTAAGGGTTGTCATCTCTGGTTCTTCTTTAGCGAGCCGATTAGGGCATCGCTCGCTAGAAAGATGGGCTTTTCTTTGCTCGCGAAGGTCCTGGAACATCGACCGAGGCTCTCATTGAGCTCTTATGACAGGTTCTTTCCGAACCAGGATACTATGCCAAAGGGCGGACTGGGTAATCTGATCGCTCTCCCTCTGCAGGGAATGTTGCGCAAAGCTGAAAACACAGTTTTCCTGGATAAAGATTTCGAACCCTATGATGATCAATGGGCCTTTCTCTCATCTATAAAACGCATCAGCCACAAGGAAGTTGCGCGTATTCTGCGAGACATTTCTGATGACAGTGACGGGAACAGATTTTCTGTGACCGTTGCAAATACTAAGCCGATCCCTGAAGAGGTCACTCTAAAGCTTGACAGCGTTATAAGGATTGAGAAGGATTCTTTGCCGCCCTCGATTATGGGTGAGTTGCTGAAGCTTGCCACATTCGACAATCCTGAGTTTTTCAGGGCTCAGGCTATGAGGCTTCCCACTTACAACAAACCAAGACGAATCAACTGCGCAGAAGAAGATGAGATCGACTTTCTCTTGCCGAGAGGCTGTCTGGACGATTCAATTGACCTTCTGAAAAGCAACGGAATCGATGTGAAGCTTGAAGATAAACGCTGCAGCGGAAGTCATGTCAATGTCGCCTTCTGCGGGAATCTGACAAAGGAACAGGATATGGCTGTCAGTGAGATGTTGGAGCATGACTTCGGGATTCTCTGCGCTCCTACGGGTTCGGGAAAGACCGTAATCGCCTTGAACTTGATCGCGCAGCGAAAGAGAAACACACTCATTCTCGTTCATCGAAGAGAGCTTCTGAGACAGTGGGAGGAAAGCGTGCAAGAGTTCCTGCAGGTCGCTCCTGATGAGATAGGACAGATTGGTCAAGGAAAGAATACGGCAAAGGGGATTCTTGACATTGCTCTAATACAGACACTTAGCCGAAATGAGGATTCTCTGAAGAATCTTCCGGATTATGGGCATGTTATCGTCGATGAATGCCAGCACATTCCCGCCTTCACACTTGAAAGAGTTATCAGGAGCATTCCGGCGCAGTATGTGACAGGTCTGACGGCCTCGCCAAAGAGAAGAGATGGTCACGACCCAATAATGTTCATGCAGTGCGGCCCTATCAGGCACAGGATAACTAGAAAGGGGAAGTTCTTCTTCGAACGAACGTATGTGCCTAGGCAGACCGGTCTTGAAACACAACCAGATTCCAAACCCAAAGAGATCTACAAAGCGATCGAAACCGATAGGGATAGAAATGTCCTAATATGCAACGACATTAGGAAGGCCATAGAAGCAGGAAGGTATTGCCTAGTCTTCTCTGAGAGGGTTCTTCATATCGAGACTCTTTACGAGATGCTGGGTGGTTTGGAGAACAAAATCTTTCTCTTACACGGGAAGCAGTCAAAGAAGATACAGAGCGAGAATCTCAACAGTTTCAGAAACGCTGACAACGGTCTCGCGCTGCTTTCAACAGGAAGATATCTAGGGGAGGGATTCGATGACCCAAGACTTGACACTCTCTTCCTCACCTTTCCGATTTCCTGGAAGGGTGTTCTTCAGCAATATGCAGGAAGACTGCACAGAGAAAACTTCGGGAAACATGAGGTCAGAATATACGACTACGTAGATGAGAATGTCCCTATGCTGAAGAAGATGTTTGAAAACCGCAAGAAGGGCTATAAAGCTCTGGGATATAAAGAATTCATCGATGTCCTGTGAGATCAAGTTAGGAAGAGATAAATGCGAGAGGCGAGGCCGACTTCGTCGGGAAGTGATGCGCTGAAAAGCGCCGTTGGCCGTCAACGGTTCTCCGTTCTCCGAGAAGAGCATAGCAGCAGTTGAAAGACGCAAGGCTGGCGAAGACCACGCCAGGTCGCAAGGCCCGCTTCGCGGGGAAGCTTTTGTTGGTTCAACGTTGTCTTTAGCAGCGATCAGCGGGTCCTTGTTCTTATGCGTACAACGGATTTTCAGGAGCCAGTGACCTTCGGTGGCCAGTCTTTGCTTCGCTATGGCCAGTTACGCTATGCGGGCAAACAAAGACCATTGAGAAAGAGCGTTGTGGAGTGGTTCGCTACGCTCACGAGAGAAGAGAGAGAGAGAGAAGAACCAGTCATTGGTCAAATGAGACGCAAGGCCGACTTCGTCGGGAAGTGATGCCACCTTCGGAGGGACGTGATGCCACCTTCGGAGGGACGTGATGCGCCGAAGAACATCGGCGGAAGTGATGGTGCTTCGAAGGAGGCGACAAAGCCCGCTTTTCGCTGAGCGCTGAACGCTGGAAGACCAAAATCAGGTGGTCGTTGTCGGTTCTCAGACAGGAGAATAGAGAGTGGGTTATTAGGTACGGGTTAAGCACTTCGGGTTTGAAAGAGCGGGTTATGAAGATCGGGTGTAGTAAGAGCAAAGGCCAGTACCGGCTGCGCCGGGCGGAAGAGCCTAGTTTAGGAACGGGTTACATAGTGCGCGTTAGAAAGATCGGGTTGATACAAGCGGGTTATCGAGACTTGGTTAGGAAGAGCAGATCCCGTGCAGGTGCATCACGGGATGACTGTCTTTCCTTGCTTCACGTCATCCTGGCAATGTTCAGGCCAGGATCTCGATCTTTGAAACAGTTGCAAGTGACAAGTTGCGAGTTGAATAAGAAAATGGTTGTCCGTTATCGGTTCACCGTTCTCCGATAGTATCGGAAGATCGGTTCCGGCGCGTTGCGCCCAAGTTCCTCGTTCCGGAGCTAGGAGCTTTGTTCTTGGTTAGTAAGAGCGGGAAGGTACGAGTTGAAGAGAGAGAAAGAGACAGAGGAGAGAGTTCTCGTCTTCTCGTGAGCGCAGCGAACGTCTCGACAGTGCTCTTTCTCGACGGTCTTATCAGTGAACGGGTTCATGATCTTGAACGGTCAACGCCAAACCATGTTTTAAAGCGTACAGCGGGTTCTTGATTTTAAGCGCGCAGCGCTCTCCAGCGTACAGCGATCAGCGTTTTTTTACAAGCGGTTCTTCCAGCGACCAGCGGGTCCTTGTTCTTAAGCGTGCAGCGGATCTTTGAGCGAGAAGACGCTTTGAGTTTGAAATGAAGCTTCGCTTCGAAAGACCGTTGGCCGTTATCGGTTGTTTGTTATCCGGAAGGCGAGATCGAGAAAAAGCGGCTTGGTAATTACGGGTTAAGAAATTCGGGTTATTGGGGTGGGTTAGAAAGAACGGGTTAAGAAGATCGGGTGTAGTAAGAGCAAAGAAACTCTCTTTACTAGCGACAAGATGAAAGGAGAACAAAATGATGACTATGAGGCTTTCAATCTAGAAGAATATCAAGCCGCATGCTCAGAGTTCGTTTGTTTTTCTTGGCTGAGTATCTTTCATTCCTCTTGAACCCGTTTTTGGAATAGAAAGTGACCAGTTCAGGGTCGTTTCCAACATCGGCGTCAATTACAATGAATCGTGTTGCAACTCCGTCGGTGATAGCATCATTTGCAATACCTCTTGCAATCTGAATCATCAGAGAACCTATTCCCGAGTATTTCTTCCTATAATCTAACGAGACAGCAAGCTTGCCGATTTTCATTGATGGTATGGAGTTAAACAAGATATCCCAATATCAGCGTCCTCTCTTTCATCTTCAGATATGGTTATGGAAGCCATCGATAATGTCATGTAAGCAACTATGTCCGCATTGCTCCTGTTCACGAGTAAGTGAGTTGCACTAATCATCCTGTTTTCATAGTCTTGCGCAAACTCAGTAAAAAAAGTATCGTATTCTCCGATCCCGCATGAAAACAAGTCAATTCTGTACACGGCGTTGAACCTTACAAGTTGAAGGTTTTCTTGAAAATCTCTTATATGAGGCTTTCCGGAGCCCATTATTTCCGCAGTTTTCTAACAAGATCCGAGGCGGCTCTGTTCTTCTCTATTGAATCAGAAGAAGCAGGCTTCTTAAGTGCCTCAACAATTCGCTTTGCATAGATTCCACTCACTCTTACGTTACAAGACAAACTACGAACTTCTTCATCTATCAAAGTCTTTCTCACAACCGATCTCTCCTTTCTCCGATTATTCTATCACGAAGTCAGTGATTGGGAAGTGATGCTGTTTCGCAGGAAGCCTCTCAGGTCAACCGTCAACGGTCCACCGTTCTCGGAATAAACCCGTCCTCCGATAAGATCAATCGAGAAAGAGCGTTATCGAGACGTTCGCTACGCTCACGAGAGAAGAGAGAAGAACCAGTCATTGGTCAAATGAGACGCAATGCGCCGAAGAACATCGGCGGACGCAAGGCTGGCTTCGCCAGGAAGTGATGCTAATTGATTAGACGCAAGGCGCCGAAAAGCATCGGCGGACGCAATGCCGGCGAAGAACATGCCGGGACGCAAGGCTGGCGAAGACCACGCCAGGTCGCAAGGCCCGCTTCGCGGGGAAGCTTTTGTTGGTTCAACGTTGTCTTTAGCAGCGCTCAGCGGGTTCACCGTTTTTAAGCGTACAGCGGTTCTCTCCAGCGTACAGCGATCAGCGTTTTTTTACAAGCGGGTCTTACCAGCGCTCAGCGGGTCCTTGCTCTTAAGCGTACAGCGGATCTTCAGGGCGAGATCCCGTGCAGGTGCATCACGGGATGACTGTCTTTTCTTGCTTCACGTCATCCTGGCATTGTTCAGGCCAGTATCTCATTCTTGAAACTGTTGCAAGTTCCAAGATGCAAGTTGTGAGTTATAAGAACAAGAGCCAAGAAACTCTCTAAGTCTCTTGAAACGCTCTTCTCGGTGGACGGCGGACCGTTGACGGACAACGTTGTTTTGAGCAGCGATCAGCGTTTCCTGACGAGCCGATCTTTCAGCGTAAGCGGTCCGCTCCGCTCAAGAGAAGATTTATGAGCAAGAGTTAGAAGGCTGCCAAGAGCAGGTCTTCGCCAGTCATCGCCGATAGTTGCAGTGATGCTATAATTTGTTCAGACAGATCAAATGGAGGATTCTCATGACAAGTTTTGATAGGATTGTCCTTGATCCTCATATATGCCATGGCAGAGCCTGTATAAAGGGAACGAGAATTCCTGTTTCTCTCATTCTAGATGAGCTTGCAGCCGGACATAGTTTCGAGGAAATTATCGATCAATACCCCTCACTAGCTCGTGAGGACATCATTTCCGCTATCGAATATGCATCTCTGCTTACGAAAGAGCGAGTTGAAATTCTGCCTTGAAAGAGAAATTCAAGCTTGATGAAAACCTTCCCAAAGCTTCTGTTGTGCTCTTTCGTGAGAACCACTTCGATGCCACGAACGTAACAGAAGAACAGCTTGAAGGCGCAACTGATGATCGTATTCTTGCTGTTTGCGGATATGAGAACAGAGTTCTCGTGACTCAGGATCTTGGCTTCTCAGACATTACTCTTCTTAGTCGCACCGAAGTTCCAGGAATAATTATACTTCGTCTCAGAAGCCAGTCAAGAGAAAGCGTTTTCGAAGCGCTAGGAAGACTAATCCCAGTTCTCAAAAGAAGCTTCGTAACGGGTAAGATAGTGATTGTAAGCGAAAGTAGAATAAGAATTAGAGAAGTATAGGAGTCCTCACACGAATGGAGGATTAACCCAACCTTGGGAAGAGCAAAATGTGTTAACCGTCAACGGCCCTCCGAAATAGAGAGTTGCAGTGTCAAGATGCAAGTTGAATAAGAAAATGGTTGTCCGTTCTCGGTTCACCGTTCTCCGATAGTATCGGAAGATCGGTTCCGGCGCGTGCGCCCAAGTTCCTCGTTCCGGAGCTAGGAGCTTTGTTCTTGGTTCGTAAGAGCGGGAAGGTACGAGATGAAGAGAGAGAAAGAGACAGAGGGGAGAGTTCTCGCCTTCTCGTGAGCGCTGCGAACGTCTCGAAAGATCGTTCTCGTCTTATCTCGATCATATCGGTGAACGTGCCCTTGTTATTCTATGGTTAACAACTGACGTCTCTTCAAAGCAACAACGCTGATTCAGAATCCTTCGAGGGAGTGTGTTGATCTGAGCAGAAGACCTTGAACTGCAGGAAAACGTATTGCTAATCTAAATAGGCGGCTGCAAACATTCTTGAGACTACAGAGATTGAGTATCTCTTGTATACAGTTCTACTTCCGTTTTCGGCGATCATCTTAAGTTTCCTGGCTGAAAGCTCTTTATCAAGCAGGATCTCTTGAAGCTCTTTCCTGATCGTTTCCTCGCTGGTTGTATCAATCAGGAAGCCGTTTTGCGCGTGTCTTATGTAGCTTTTAACGCCGCCGCGTTTTGGTCCTATCGCAACAAAACCTGCCGCCATTGCTTCAAGTATCGCAATACCGAACTCCTCTTTGAACGAAGGTGCAATGTATATCGGCGGCCAGGGGATTGTTTTGACTTGCGAGATACTGTTTTCAAGGCATCTAATCTCATCATTGCTCATCGCAGGAAGATGGCAGAACCTTCCCCGAATTCTGTCGTTCATCCTCAAATAGTCCCTCATCCTAGCAAGTTCTCCGGCTTCAGTTTCATTCGGGCTGTTGACATCTCCTCCGATTATTACTAGATTGAATGAAGTACATAAGTTCGAGTCACCCCATGCCTTCAAGAGCTTGATCTGCCCCTTTGTAGTATCTAACCTGCCGACACTTAGAAGAAGGGGCTTCTTGCTGAAGGATCTCTCCAGAAAGAACTCCTTGCTTTGATCAAAGAAGAGTGAGTAAAGCGGACCTTTAGTCCTGAAAGGGCATTCGTTGCGCAAAGATATCCCCTCGGGCATCATTTGGAGCTTCTTGGAAAAGTTATGCCGGTGCAGCTGCGGATAGTAGGAAAAGAGCTGATTACGACTGTCTTCTGCCCCTATTCCGAACAGCCGGTCACATTCATCGAGCATTGTCCAGGCAATCTCAACTCTAGAAGTTTCTCTAAGGGCCCTTGAGGGCTCAAGATCTATCAGATCGCCATTCTGGTTGGAGAAACGACGCTGTGGGTCGGGAGTGATCGTGAAGAAGGATCTGGCTCCAAGTTTTTTCGCCAATCGAAGCATCGAATAAGATGCAAAGTCGGAGAAGCGCATGTGAAAAAAAGCTGGCCTGATTTTGGCCATTGCGAGAATATCTCTAACGTTCGACTCGACCATCAGGCGATCGCGAAGGAAGCTGTCTGGAATCATCCTATCTAGCTCAAAGAAAGGAACATACATGAAGAAATGTCGATCATTTTCAGTGCTCAGTAGGCTTCTTTTCTCGAGGAGTTCTTTCACATCTATAGGGACGATCGTGATAACTCCCGGAAGGCTTTCGGCCAGTCCATTCCCCAATGTTCTAAGAAATGTTCCCATACCACCACTGGAGCCTTTCCCGGACTGAAGCGGATCACCGTAGAAACTGAATTGCACGAGCGGATCTTCAATCGCCGTGCCGTTTTTCAGATCCTTAAGCAGTCCATAGACTTGCTTCAAATACGGGTCAGAAATGAGAAGAGGACTGAGATGAGAAAGATCGATTCCATGCTTCGCGGCTTTCAGCAACGCCATCAAAACGAGAGACCGGTTAGACTTATCAATGTTACCTATCATATATCTTATGAGATCGCCATCTCCATCGGCCATACAGAGCAGACTGCAATGCGCCGTCTCATCTCTGCGCCAAAGATTAACTAGAAAATCGGGATCAAAGAAGAAGCTTCCCCTTTCAAGGGCGGCTTCGGCGACCACCGAAATTAGATTATCAGATGTTATTGACTCCGGTTTTTCATATTCAACAAGACGTGCAAGAAGAAAGTTGACTTCGTCTGAGCTTCCGGCAAGAGGTGAGATTGTTTCTGTACAAATCCTTTTCCTCTTTCGAACCATTCCTCTTAATAGAGATGTGATCAGAAGCTCATCGTTTTTCCATTCCTGAGACTGTCTGCCAAATTCGTTAGGAGAAATCAGCTCACCAATTCTTATTGCCGACAATATTCTCATAATACTGTTTCCGCTATCTGTCAATTCAGCAAGTCTGTCTCTGTTGTTCAGAGCACCGATCAATAACTGAAGAGCAGAGAATTCATCAGCTGTTGCTCTATTATTTCTCAGCTGACCCACTGCCGCTTCAACAGAGACTTTTCCTTTGTCGATCTTCTCCGCCATTTCCTTAGCTAGATCAAGCAGCCTTCCATTGTCATCTTTCACTTTTTCACCTCTTGATCGATCATAACAGCAGCCAAATCAGCAATCACAGCTCAGAGAGACTCTGTACAATCATCTTGAATGACAATTGCCCTCAATCATACCCCAGAAAGTCGGCTCAGACGGGTGGAAGAGCCAATGCCTAGAAAGCGCCTGGGGATGCAAGATCGACTTCGTCGGGAAGTGAGGCTGCTTCGAAGGAAGCCTCTCAGGTCAACCGTCAACGGTCCTCCGTCCTCCGATAAGATCAATCGAGAAAGAGCGCTGTCGAGACGTTCGCTGCGCTCACGAGGGAAGAGAGAGAGAGAGAGAAGAAACCAGTCATTGGTAAAATGAGACGCAATGCCGACTTCGTCGGGAAGTGATGCTAATTGATTGACGCAAAGCGCCGAAAAGCATCGGCGGACGCAATGCCGGCGAAGAACATGCCGGGACGCAAGGCTGGCGAAGACCACGCCAGGTCGCAATGCCCGCTTCGCGGGGAAGCTTTTGTTGGTTCAACGTGTCTTTAGCAGCGATCAGCGGGTTCATGTTCTTAAGCGTACAACGGAACTTCAGGCGTGTAGCGGAACTTCAGGGCAAGATCCCGTGCAGGTGCATCACGGGATGACAGTCCTTCACGTCATCCTCGTGCTCCTGTTCAGGATCTGGGCTTGGGTCTCAGCGAAGGACGGGTCCATGATCTGGGACGAGTCACGAAGGACGGTTCTCCACAGCGCTCAGCGGGTTCATCGCTTTTAAACGTACAGCGGAACTTCTGGCGCACAGCGGCTCTTTCAGAGAACGGTGAACCGAGAACGGACAACTATTTCTTCTGCTTGCAACTGACAATATGAAACTTGGAACTGCTTCTTAGGAAGTATGAAGCTGAACAGCAAACAAAAAAGGGGAGTGATCTCCCCTCTGGTGGAGCCGAGGGGATTCGAACCCCCGGCCTCCGCCTTGCGAAGGCGGCGCGCTCCCAGCTGTGCTACGGCCCCACATAAGAATGATTATAGCCTGAATCATCCAGGAATTCAATCAGTCGGGAAGACAAAAAGGGCTACGCAAGGTTCATGAAGCCCCTACTATTCCCCTCCAAGACATGAACAGCCATACTCTCCGCAACAACTGGCTGAAAACCGAGAGCCTAAGTCAAATTAGGAGATTCCGAAACTTCGGAACTCACGCTCGAGCAGTTTCACTTCTGATGAGCGATTGATTTCGAGAGAATCAACGCGCCGTGCATTTTGTGTTAGCTGCTTATAGGCTCGACGGAATAGCTATGAGCTCACCGAACTTGAAGAGGCTAAGATCATTTGAGTGGCATGCCTTGATTATATAGGCCGTATCGATTCCATGGCTCGTTCCTCCGGCTGTGACTACCCACTGGTCGGTTCTGATCATTCCCGCATCTGCAGCCATGATCGCTATCTCAACTGCGACCTTCGTTCCCTGGCCGAAAAGGCGGAGCGCCGTAGCAAATACTTGAGGCGGATAGGCACCTCCTGCAGACTTCACGAATGCTCCGTCGATCCCTCTGAAAAGGTGGGTAGCGGTCAGAATAGAGTGCCTCGTTCCGGTATACAGTTTTTTTACTTCTTGGTCGAATTCGTCTCCATCTGGTTCTCTAAAACCGACACTATGAGTAACAATTGTCAGCTTGATGGGATCGGGGACGGTCTCATAAGCCAGCTTTGCAACCCGCCCGCTGGTCGACGGCAAAACAACGTCCTTTATACCGGCTTCTGCCGATCGCTCGAAAATCCTTTTGAGAAGAGTTCTTGTCGTCTCTTCGTCACTCTTTGCGAAATACATGGTCAAGGGTGTATCACTCCTTTATCACTGTTTTCACGGCCCTACGAATGATGTCGTCATCTACTAGATAGGGGAGAGTGATCTGCTCATTCCCCACTCTCTCTCTGTTGAAATCCGCAGCCACGGAAAGAGCGTTTTCGTTTCTCGCCCAGGCTCTTCTGGCAACTCCGCTCATCACATCCCAGGGTATCGACGTCTTAATAATTTCGTCCACTCTCTCGCTTCCGTCGAGAACGAGTCCGAATCCTCCGTTTATGGCCTTTCCAATTCCCACTCCACCTCCGTTGTGAAGTGCGACCAGGCTCATGCCTCTTGCGGCGTTTCCTGCGAAGCATTGGGTAGCCATATCCGCCATTATATTGCTTCCGTCTTTGATATTAGATGTCTCTCTGAAAGGGGAGTCTGTCCCTCCGGTGTCGTGATGGTCTCTGCCAATCATTACCGGTCCTATCTCTCCGCCCCTTACCATTTCATTGAACTTCAAAGCGATATCGCGTCTGCCCTTGGCATCTTGATAAAGTATTCTTGCCTGAGTACCGACGACCAGCTTGTTTCTGTCGGCATCTCTAATCCAGATGTAATTGTCTCTGTCCTGACCACGACGATCTGGATCTATGCAGCTCATTGCGGCCGCATCGGTCTTGAGCAGATCCTCTTTCTTTCCGCTCAGGCAGACCCATCGAAACGGGCCGTATCCGTAGTCGAAAAGCATGGGCCCCATTATATCCTCAACGTAGGAGGGGAAGATGAATCCCTCCGAGGTATCGTTACCGTTCCTAGAAATCTCTTTGGCTCCGGCATCGTATACTGCCTTCATGAACGAGTTACCATAATCGAAGAAGTACGTTCCCCTTTCGACGAGCAGCTTTATGTAATCAAAATGCCTGATCAGTGATTTGTCGACCAGCTCCCCGAATCTCTTCTTGTCGTTACTGAGTAGCTCTGTCCTCTCTTCAAAGGTCAGACCCTGGGGGCAGTAACCCCCATCGTACGGAGCGTGGCAGGACGTCTGATCGGAAAGCAATTCTATGTGAATGTTGTTCTTGACCGCATATTCAAGCAGATCAACAATGTTTCCGAAGAAGGCGATCGCAAGGCTCTCTTTCTTCTCAGCCTTTTCCTTTGCCAGGGCGAAGGCGCTCGATGGATCATCGACTATTTCGTCGATCCAGCCCTGATCAAGTCTAGTCTGAATCCTCGATCGATCTACTTCGGCGATTATTCCCACTCCGCCGGCTATCTTCACTGCCTTTCCCTGAGCACCGCTCATTCCGCCGAGCCCCGAGGAGACGAAAAGGTGTCCGCGGAGATCGCCGTCATCCGGGATACCAAGCTTCTGCCTTCCCGCGTTAAGGATTGTATTGAAGGTTCCGTGAACTATTCCCTGTGGCCCTATGTACATCCAGCCTCCAGCCGTCATCTGTCCATAGTTGGCTACACCCAGCGCCTGGGCTCTTATCCATTGCTCCTGGTCGTCGAACATCCCGATCATGAGCGCATTGGTGATTATCACCCTGGGACTGGTCTTCATTGACCTGAATAGACCAAGTGGATGGCCGGACATAACGACGACTGTCTGTTCGTCGCTTAACTCTTCTAGATATCTCTTTATGAGCCTGTACTGCATCCAGTTCTGGCATACCTGTCCGGTCTCCCCGTAAGTCACCAACTCGTAGGGATAGAGAGCCACATCGAAGTCGAGGTTGTTGTCGATCATTACCTGAAAGGCCCTTCCTTCAATGCACTTTCCTCTGTATTGGTCGATCGGTCTGCCTTTTATTTCGCCTTGAGGCCGATACCTGTATCCGTAAATTCTCCCCGTTGAGCGCAGCTCTTCGAGGAACTCGGGCGCAAGCCTTTCGTGAAGTCTTGTTGGAATGTAACGCAGCGCGTTTCTGAGGGCCAGTTCGATCTCGTTAGGCGAGAGGTTCAGCTCTCTCTTGGGCGCTCTCCTGATCCCCGGCTGGAAGACTGGATCGGGCGGCAAAGCCTCATCTAGTTTGATTTCCATTGATTCGTAGATGTCTCTTTCGGAAAGCACAATGAAACCTCCTTCTCTTCATGTATTCAGTTGCTCACTTCTCGATCATCACTTCTACACGCTAATTGGTTCCGTATCCCCCAGCGACTGAGTCTCTGAAAGGCTCCCAACGCGCCGGTATGAATCTGAACAGCACAAAGGCAGCACCTAAGAAAATCAGTATGACCAGAGGAATCCACTCTGCAGCCCTGCTTACATTGAGCTTTGAGACTACGTTATAGGATATGATCTGACCGAGAGCCACAGCAAGGGCCATTAATAGTATATCAACAATGAGATTGTGGTGGATGAAGAGCGTGTAGAAGTAGAAACCCCCGAGGATTGTGGCGTACATCACGTAGATGCCGAGTGTCTTTCCCACAATCAGCGCGGGTACTGGCACCTCCTTGCAAAAGAACAGCTCCACCGCCAGCAGAATAAGCCCCGGCACGAAGACCATTTTTAGGTGCTCCCAAATGCTCTCATTAACCGGAGAGATCAAGCCTACGATTGCATTACCTTCGCTACATCCGTAGACCATATGGAGGAGCGCCCCAAAAAAGAATACGAAGAAGAAACCCAGTACTTCCAAAGGAAAAAAGCTGATTCTGCCCACTTGAATCACCTCTTTAATCGACTACCAGACATAGCCCTCCGTTATCTTCGATCTGGCAATCCTGAGTTTCCTGGGAATATCTATTCCATATGGACAACGCTCGACACAGATGCCGCAATCGTTGCAACTGTCAACGCCGGGAACGAGAGACTTATACTCAGCGATCCCCTGCTCCTCGCTTCCAAACCAGTGAGCTAGTCTGTCTCTCAAAGCGTAATCCGCGGCACTTATGATCTTGCCATCCAGCATCTGTCTATCGTAACGTCCTTCGGCGAGGAAGAACCCGGGAATGTTGATCCCCTCAGGGCAGGGCAGACACTTCATGCACTGTCTACAAATGTAATTCCCTAGTTCGGGCGCCTCTGCAAAGAGATGGTCGAGTTCGGCCGCAGTGAACGGCCTTTTCTCAATCAGCGTGAGATCCTCTTCCAGCTGCTCGAGGGTGTTAATTCCGCTCACAATGCAAGAAACGGGGAGCGTCATTGTGTACCTGAAGGCGTCCTCAACGCTTTTCCAGAGATACCCGTCGGCCAGCGCCTTCATCGCGATTATTCCTATATTGTTGCAAACGGAGAAAGGGATTACCTTCGTTTCAATCTCGGGAAAGTTGAACCTATCGTAGTAGTTCATTTGAGTCATGAATAGATCGAAAGGATATTCTTTTAGTGCCTTCAAAAGCGTACCGCCGTAACCGTGGCTCGTAATTCCTGCGTACCGCACAAGCCCTTCGCTCTTTGCCCACTCCACGGTCTTGAGTGCGCCGTTCGGCGAAGTGATCGCCTCCCAGTCGCGGCTTTTCGTTACTGCGTGAAGAAACAGGATATCTATATGATCCCTTCCAAGAGCTTTGAGTGTCGCAAGAAGATCGCTTCTTGAAGACTCCTCATCTCTGCCGCCCGTCTTGGAAGCCACGATCACCCCGTCCTTGGGCAATGCTTCCGATAGCTTGCGCTCGGAGACCCCATCGCCGTACGATCTTGCTGTTTCAAAGTAATTTCCTCCGGCCTCGAGATAGCGATCCACTATCTTTCTCACTTCTTTCAGTTCAATCTCGAGAAGATGGAAGCCTCCCAACCCCAGAAGGGAGATCTGTAAATCTGTCTTGCCAAGTCTTCGATACTCCATAATCACACCCCCGATTCCATGTTACTACGCACTTACCCGATTCCCGACTTCTTGTACATTCTCACTTTAGGGGATCATCTATTTTAGATAAATGAAACACAGAAAAAAAGCTCGTCTAAATCGACAACAGAAGTGAACTCACAATAGAGAATTTCTGTCATAACAACACGAACAAGACTTCTTCTTTACCACCCGGCCCGGATATTCTCCGGGCTTTTTTTCGCTTTTTGCTCGAGTTTATTAATCAACCAAGAAATTTGAACCTTATCACATCAGTAGAAGCGAGTACACTTACTTTTTTCCCTTGATTTCGCCTGTGAGCATATCGATTACTTCATCTCTGCCGGCTGTAAAGATTATCCGATCGCTCTCTCGTACAGTCTTGACGAGACCCCATGCAACCAGAGCAGAAAAGGTCTCCGTCAACTCGGCGTTCGAGAGTTTCATCTTGCGAGAAAGCTCTTAGCCTGTGAGGCGTTCCCCGAAGAGAGAGTTCAGCAATCTTATTCGATTGGAGTTTGAAAGGGCCCTGTATCATCTCGAAGCATTGGCAACTGGATCACTCTCGAGAAGGGAACTCACAGAATTGTAACCGATCAAGAAGACATCGTTCTTAGCACGGGGGTGAAGGATTCGTCTCTGCGCGTTCTTTATAAAGTAAGAGAGAACGAGAACCATCTTCCTTTCCTCTTCAAGTTCTTCATTGTGCATGATGTCTGTCAGTTTCAAGAGATAATCGTTTCCGAAGGTAGAGAGATTCCTTTGGAGATTCTCCCGACTTTCCTTCAACCTCTTCTCATCGTAGGGGGAGCTTGAATACATGTGTTCTTCGTACCACTGCAACAGGTGAAGGTAGTCTTCCTTCATCTTTTCCGGATCCGATATGAAGTCGAGCATGACCGCTTTCTGTTGAGGTGTAAGAACAACCTTTTCAGCAAGGAGGACGAGAGATCTCTTTTGGTTTTCCAGTATTCTGTCTACAATTCCTTCATCGTACCCGACAGAGCTCGGTCCTAAGCCAATCAACAAGAAATTTTTTATCATGTCTTTTGGAGAGATGGAGGCGATTCGCTGCAACAGAACTTGCACACTTTCAAAACTCTCTTCAGACATAATGGGCTTATCCTCATTCCAAGCGGTGCCTTCCAGTCAAAGTAAAGACTCATCTTCTCGAAAATCGTCTCCGGCAGCTTCTTCTTGGTAGTCCTTAGCCATTCGACAAGCTCTCCCACAGGGCGATAGCCCGGAGGCAGTTCCGCAAAGTGCTTTGCCAGTCTCTAGTTATTTGTTAGACGATATATGCTCGGCAAGAAATCAAAGGCCCTTCCGAAGCGTGTCTTGACTCTCTCAAGCGCATTCAAAGCCTTTTCACCTCCCCAGAAGATGAATCTTACATGACCTTTTATCCTAAGACGCCCCTTTCTAGTCCCGAAAAGGTCGGTGAACGTCTTTACTTCATTTCGCTGATTATGCCAATTCCCTGAGGTCCCAGATGAGTACCGATTATCGGCTCAATAATTCCACTTTCGATTTCTGCTTCGGGAGCCTCGACACGGAGCATCTTCTCCAAAGTTGCGGCATCTTCCTTTCTCCAGATCGTCAGCACTCTCGCTCTTCGGAGATTCTCGGGCTGGATCTCCTTGAAGGTGTGACTAACCAAACTTTCAAGTAGTTTCTTGTTCCCCCTGACGTTTTCGACGGGCTTGAGTTCGCCTTCGTCCACCTTGATTACCGGCTTCATCTTAAGCAGATTGCCCACTAGAGCCTTCGCTTTCCCTATTCGTCCGCCTTTCTGCAAATAACTCAGATCATCTGTCGAAAAGAAGGTTCTCGTCTTCTTGTGAAAGTATGAAGCATATTCGACCAGCTCCTGGATCGATGCTCCGTTCTTTATCATGTCCCCCAGGTTCTTCACCAGCATTCCAGGGCCATCCGCAACCAACAGGGAATCAATTACGTGAATCGGCTGATCGAAGTCCCTTGCAGCGATATTCGCCGAGACGCTCGTTCCGCTAAGCTTCCCGGACAGAACAGGTACAATCAAAGCGTCGTATGTCTTGAGAGCGTCTTCGAAAGCAACAATGAAGTCTTGCGGAGAAGGCTGAGAGGTACTCGGCAACTCCGCAGCCGATCCTAACTCCTCGTAATACTCCTCAAGGTTCAGATCAGTCGCTTTTGTGTACTTTCCGCTTCTGTTGATATAAAGAGACACGATTCTAACGTCTAGTGCCTTGATGTCTTCATCTGACAAGTTGCAGGTGTTGTCGGTTACCAAACCTATTTTCATATCGCCAACCTCCTTTACCGGATTATGCTACAATTATAGCTTTTCTGACTAAACCTAGCGAGAAATCTCTTGAGTAGATTTAGTTATGATGCATTACGGAAATCGGAAGTCAATAGGACTAAACGTTAGCTTCCGCATGAAGCAACCGTAACATTTGCCAAGTAAACGGGAAACGAAGTAATTCGCGCGAGAGTTTGGATTATTATAAACTGATTGAAAATGATTTGATGAAGGGAGTTCAACATGTCAAAATTCGAGATCAGAGGCGTGGTAGAAGGATTCTATGGTGTTCCTTGGTCTATGAAGGCGAGAAAGGCGATGCTGAGGTTTCTAGGAGAGCATCGTTACAATTTATACATTTACGCTCCAAAAGACGATGAACTCCATAGAAGAAGGTGGCGAGAGCAATACAGCGAGGAGTTCAAGAAAGACTTTGCGGAGTTGGTTGCCGAGGGGTTGTCATGCGGTGTTTCGGTTGTCTTTGCTATCAGTCCGGGTCTTGGAGTGAGGTATTCCAGCGATTCAGACATCGAAACCTTGGTCGCAAAACTGGAAGATATAGCAGGCACAGGAGTTAGATCATTTGCAATCTTCTACGATGATATTCCGGAAACCCTCGTACACGAAGAAGATGAAGAGGCATTCGGTTCTCTTGCTGAAGCTCAGGCCCATTTCGCAAACACAGTCTACTCTATCCTTAAGGCGAAAGTCGAAAACCTCTCAAGGTTCATTGTCTGTCCTACTCAATATCAAGGGCGCAAAGCAACAGATTACATGAAGACTTTTGGAAAAGCTCTGGATGGCGACATATCTATTATGTGGACCGGACCGGAGGTGTGTTCGGAGAGGCTCTCGCTTGAGGATTCCATGCTTGCCGAAGAGGCCTTCCAGAGAAAACCATTATACTGGGACAACTACCCTGTGAACGACGCCTCTATGGTCCCCGAACTGCATGTGGGGCCCTATGAGGGAAGAGACCCCGGCATCGTTGAACACTCGGAAGGGATCGTCTTAAACCCGATGAATCAACCTATTGCATCGAAAATCGCGCTTGCATCGGCTGCAGAATTCCTCAATAATCCCACTGAATACGATGTAGAAAGGTCTTGGGTTAGCGCCATTTCGGAAGTCGCCCCTGGATGTTCGAAGGAGATGGAGCTGTTCTGCGAGTACAATCTTCTCAGTCCGATACACAGAGATCATTCCAGAAGAATCGTGGAGCTTCACCACAAACTGAATCGACTAGTCGGTGAAAAGAGATGGGCCGAAGTTCAAGAGCTTCTTTCAGATGAAGCCGAAATGATCATTCAATCTGCAGAGACCTTGAAAGAAAAGCTTTCAGAAGAGTTGTCTAGAGAGGTCGGTCCGTGGCTGAAGGAGTTCTCTCTTTGGGGAAGACTGATGGGAAAGATTGCTGAGGTGATCTCCTCGAGAAGACTGATCTTCTCTGCCGACATTACTTTTGAAACGATTGAGGAAGTTAGAGACCTCTGTGGCGAAGTGGAGTCGATACTAGTTGAACTTGTAAGAGCCGAAACAATTACGGCAGGTGTACTCTTCAGAGATCTAGCTCAGGAGATTCTTATCAGAACAAAGGGTTATCTGACACTGCTGATCGGCTAGTGTTCACCACACCAAAAGTTCGCTGAATGAAGACATATTGATTACCGAGATAGTTCATCTTGAGATAAGGAGCTGAGCGAATTGAGCTTAGATTGAGATCAGTAAGAAAGGAAGAGTTGAACCCGAAGTGTCCCCACTGCGAATCGGAACTTCCTGAGAAATTCTTCAAACAAAAGGGATCTGGACTCTTGTTGAGTAAGACTGTGGTCTATTTCTGTCCTTACTGCCACAAGGTCTTGGGCATAGGAAGAAGCAACATCGGCTAGTGCTTTTGATGGCCGGGCTCTGAAGAAGTAGGCGGAAGAGAAAAACCTTCTAGAAGAGAGTTCTCTTGCTCTTTGAATCGCCAGGAATTTCTCAGAAGACTCTTCCGGAGATTTGTCTACATAGAAATCTGCGCCAGATTTATCATCTGGATTTAATGTATCTTTTATTCCGTTTTGCGAAACAATCTCTGATAGTTTACTTTGCGAATTGTATAAACTTTATTTCTGAGAGAGGTGTTTGCATCAGTTGGCATTTATCCGTAACATGATGTATAATATTTTATCTATCAGAGGGGAGAGTTAGGGATTGGCGTCGAATGTTGAAGGCACATATTCGGTGGTGACCGTCAGGGATTTTGGAAAGGCCTGGCGAAGACGTACTGCGCGGATTCTGCTTAAGAAATCTGTGGTTAGCGAGATGGAGCTAGAAAGCATCACTCGCGATATGTGGGAGTCTTCGGGGCAGGATGTCGACGAGATGATTACTGTCTTCTACTTGCCCGGGATGGATACGAGCTCCGTAGCATACAGCTTCGGCTCCTGTATGAAGGACGGAGTAGCGAAAATCAGCTATCGGTAGATCGTTACTCTACGTCTCGCTTGTAAACTATCTTCCCTGCCCTATACTCCTCATATCTCGCAAGAATGAAAAGAAGATCTGAAAGTCTGTTAACGTACTTCACAATCACGCTGTCAACATGCTCGTTTTTAGAAAGCGTCAGTATTCTTCTTTCGGCCCTTCTTGCCACAGTCCTGCAGATGTCAAGTTTGGATGACGCAATGGTGCTTCCGGGGATAACGAAACCATCAAGTCTCACCACTGATTCATATTTGTGAATCATTTCGGTGAGTTTCTGAACATCACTCTCTTCAACGGGCTCAACATATTTGACATCTCTTGAAGCCAAGTGACCGGTAACTCTGAAGAGGAACCTTTGAATCGAAACGATTTGGTCAGCAACCTCTTCGCTGACATGGTGTTTCGCTTCGCCTAGAAAGGAACTGAGTTCATCTATTGTTCCGTATGCTTCGACGCGGTGACTATCTTTCTCTATTCTCTCGCCGCTCCAGAGGCTTGTTTCTCCTCCATCACCGCTTCCAGTGCTTATACTCAACTCACAAACCTCCATTTCAAGACAACGCTCTTGAGCCTATGCCTCTATGAAGCACCTTCAACTGAGCTCGATCTAGCGTTCATGCTTCCATGAGTATGAGTACGGACCCTTCACCGTGATCTGGTCCATCAGCTTCTCGTACTCCTTTCTAACTCTTTTGGGGGCATTAGCCTTGAGTTTCCAGCTGGTTCCAGCTTCTTGCAGATAATTCTCGTCGATCTCGACCCAGTCGTCAAACCACTTTGGTTTCTTTACCTCCAAGGCGCACCTCCTCTGTGCTACAAAAAACTATTAGCAAATTGCTCAAAGAGAATTGCTCGAAGGTTCCAATTCCAAGAGATCGTCTATCTTGAATCGGGCTCTGAATGGATCATAAATATCTTATCAATCGTTCTCTTGTTATATTAACATATAGTTTCCCTATTAGATGATAACTAGACTAATACTCAAAACTACTGGTCTTCTCGTGATGTTCTTTTGTTTATTGTGGTTCCCGCTACGTAACCGGTCGAGAAGGCTGCCTGGAGATTGTAACCCCCCGTCTCTCCATCGAAGTCGAGAATTTCTCCCGCAAAGAAGAGATTCGGAACGATTCTTGATTCCATTGTCTTCGGGTTCACTTCGGATAACTGAACCCCCCCTCTTGTGACCATGGCCTGCGAAAACCCGCCTACGCTTTCGATCTCAAAACTCATTTCAAAGAGACTGGATATCAGCTTCTTTCTTTCCTCTTTCTTCAATTCGGAACACAATCGCTCGGTTATTCCATTCATCTCCAGGATCTTATCCAGCAATCTTTCGGGAAGACCCAGGTCATGGAGCGATGTCTTCAAGAGCTTCTTTCCCTCTTCAGCCGCCAATTTTAAGATTCTCCTTTCGAGCTCTTCGCGGGCTATTCCACTGAAGTTGACTCGAATTTCATCTCCTCGCCCGGCCTCTCTTGAAAGGTGCAGAATGGCAGGTCCAGAAAGCCCTTCGTGAGTGATCAATAAGTCCTCAGTCCGGCTACTCGTTTTCTTTGAATCCCTCCACAGGGAGACATCGACCGCTTTCAGAGAGACGCCGGCAAGGTCCCCAAACTCGAAATCCTTTATAGAAACTGATGTCAATGCAGGTCTTGGCTCGACTATGCTATGACCGAGCGCCGAGGCGATAGAGTATCCATCCCCCGATGAGCCTGTGCTCTCGTAGCTTCTGCCTCCAGTAGCAAGCACCAGATAGTCGGCACCTATCTCTCCTTTGTGAGAAGAGACAACAAATCCCCTCGGTGTTCGCGCAGCTATTCCTTTGACGCGGCAATTGTAAAGTATCCGTATCCCTTGCTTTTCACACTCGGCAAGCAACACTTCCAGAACATCTCTTGCAGAGTAAGTTGAGGGAAAGACCTTGCCATCCTCTCTTACAAACAGCTTAAGTCCTCTCTCTTCAAAGAAGTTCATCAGCTTGCTCGAGTCAAAGGACATCAATGCCGGTTTAAGAAATCTTCCCGAGCCAAAGTATCTGTCGAGCATTGCCCTTGTCGGCTCGGCGTTAGTAAGATTGCATTGGCCTCCGCCGGAAATCAACAGCTTCTTTCCGGGGGTATTCGTTTTCTCAATCACCGTTACATTCCTACCCATTGTTGTGCAGTTTATGGCTGCGAAGAGTCCGGCAGGACCGGCTCCTACTATCACAATATCTCTCATGAGATTTCCTCCCGCTTTGCAAGCAGCCCTATCTCAAAATCGAAACCCATTTCGAGAAATACTGCAGATCACCTTCTCTTAAAAAGCATCTTCATTCTCGTAAATATCGCCTTAAGTTCGCTCCTGGCACTGAAAAAGAACAGGCAGGAGAAGAGCGCGTTTCCGAAAACCAGCCAGATCAAGGTACTGGTATTCAGCCTGAGAAAGGCGACGACAATGAAAACAGCCACCGAAAGGCCCAATAGCCTCAGTATCCTCTTCACCGGCATGAATTTGACGCCCTCTCTTCCTATTAGCCAAACATATATTATGGTAGCGTTGAGTACGACGAGCGACGTACTCGCTGCTATTCCCGCATGTTCAAGCGGCTTGAGCATAAGCCAGTCAAACAACGCGTTCAGAAAGATCGAAAAGACGGATACGATCGTTATGGCCTTCAGTTTCTTTCTTGCAGTGAAATAACTTGTGCACGTATGCGAAATCGGTGAGAGGATTATCAAAGCCCCATACCCAATAAGCGCCATGCTTACAAGACTTGTCGAGTCGGCGTCGAACTGTCCGCGCTGATAGATTATCCTCACTAGGGGTTCCGCCATCATGATGATCCATGCCGCCAGAGGCAGCGAGATGTTCAATGACGTTGTGACTGTCTTTCTCAATCGTTCCTGCACCTTCTTCTTGTCACCGGAAACGACAAATTCGGAAAGCTCCGTATAGGCTGTCATCTGGAAGGCGGCGATCATGAAAGTAATCAGGCCCAGAAGAGTGTGAGCATATTGCAGCGAAGCGACACGTCCGGGCGGAAGGAGCGAAACAAAGGCTTTGTCAACCATGTTGTTGATGACTCCGAGACTCCCCGAAAAGATCAGAGGCAAACTCAGGTATAGCGTCTCTACTATAGACGTTCCCTTTCCGATTCTCAGAGAGAACAGGTCTCTTGATTGGACCAGATACGCTATCACGGTGAAGGTGTTGCCGAGAATCCAGGCCAGTATGTAGGAGGCTTCCGAGAGAAAGGGAGCGGTCAAGAATATCACTGGAATCGCGATAATGTTGAAAAAGAGCTGCGAGAAGCCGAACTGGATGAACCTCCTGTTTGACTTCAGCACGGCGCCTAGTATGCTTTCTAGTCCGCCGATCAACGGGTATATTGATAGATATCTCAACTTTCTTGCGGCATAAGCGACGACTTCACCCGAAAAACCCGGAGCGAAAAGTCTTATAACAAGGTCCGGAATCACCAGAAAGACTATCCCCATAGAGAGAAAGACCAGAGAACCCGATATAAGAACCGCTCCGGCGTATCTCTTTGATCTCTCAAGGTCTTCATTCCTTATAGAGTGGTATACAGGCACGAAAATGGCGGCAAAAGCTCCGGCAATTATCCCTGAAAGGGTCGTTGCAGGCGTCATTGCAACAAAGACCGCATCGAGATTTGCGGACGTCCCGAAGAGACCGGCGACAAGCATTTCCCTGAAAAAACCCATGCCCTTCGAGATTATAGAAAAGGTAAGGATCGCTATAGTGCCTACGGCAACCGATGTTGACCTGGAAATTCTTCTCATCATGCCTCCTGTCTTACACTGTATAATTTACCATAGGTGTTATCTGTCTTTCCCTTCTGCGATGGTAAACTTAATGATGAGTATCCAAATTCGGAGATTGGTTCTTTTAGTCGCTTCGTGTATCTTGTTCACAGTGGGATGTACCAGGCTGATTCCCACCAAACCTGGGCATAAGGTTTTGTTGCTGCATCCTGGCGACAACTCCTTCATCGTCTCCAGAGGAGTGACAGTATTCTTCTATGGAGTCAGTGAGAAGGAGACCATCGTTTACGAAGTGCAGAGCATATCGGAACGAACGATCCAGGTTGTCTTCCACGAAAGCAGCGGTTCAATTCCCGGGCCGGTATTCGAACTTTCTCACGACGAACTCGACCTGGACGATGATCAGATCTTGATGATCCAGCCGCTCCTCAGCGCGACTTCCTTCGCCCCGGCAGGAGAGGAGTTTCAGGTACAGTGCAGCATAGATTCCTTCTCCACGTTCGTTCGATTCACAAAACTGCCGTACTGCCTGTTGATATCAAAGGCAGATGCCCTCTACACAGCACAACATCTGCCCGGAAAGTACCTGCTCGAAGGCGATCTACTCTATCATATCGGACCGAACTGGATCCCTTCACACTCGGCAGTATATCTCGGTGTCGACTATGCCACGGCAATGACAGATGAATGTCTGGGTCTAAACAACGGAAAGACATTTGGAGAATCCTACCCGTTTTTGACACACGGATACAATCTCGTCGAGGAGGGTGTCTTTGTCTTCCCCAACGATATTGAAAACCACTCTTTTGTGAATCTCTTCAACTACGACACGTACGAATCGCGATGGCTTAAATACTGGTCTTCCGGTTTTACAGGGGCGATGAGATACTCCGAAGATATAACCCCGCTCGAACGGAGACAAATATCCAGATACATATTTGAGGCGGCCAACCATGGGGCGATGTGGTCTGTAGGCCTCGCCTGGTCTGGCTACTTGAATCTTCCCTTCACAAAACAAGATATCTATTCATGCGTCGGCCTAGTTGAAAAGGCCTACGAAAGTGCAGGAAGAAACATCGTTCCATTATGGGAAGACTTGTTTTACTTAAACTCATTTGAGCAGTTCTCGAGAACCATTCCCGTGCCGGAAATCACATCTCCTGTTGGTGAATTGATTGAGTTTAGGGTAAATGCACTGATCGCAGAGTGGCGATTCGTGGGATATGACAAATGGTCCTTCTCCGATCACGCATGGATCTGGAGATCGACGAACGGAGTCGAGCTTCAGTCAGAAGCAGGCACTCTCCTCGACAAGCACGATCACTGCATCTTCCGCTGGACTCCACAAGAAGTGGGCGATTATGAGATTCCCTTCAGATTCTTCGGCGAATTTGGAGAAAAGACGATCGAAAAGGTCCACACACTCACGATTCATGTAGTTGGCGAGTGATAGACGTTTCTGCAGACGCAAGGCTGGCTTCGCCAGGAAGTGATGCCACCTTCGGTGGGACGCAATGCCGGCAAATATCGTGCCGGGACGCAAGGCTGGCAAAGATCATGCCAGGTCGCAATGCCCGCTTCGCGGGGATGAAAAACCGCTCTAAGATCAGACGCAAGGCTGGCTTCGCCAGGAAGTGATGCTCGCTGGCGCGAGGAAGTGATGCCCGGAGGAACGTCCGGGGAAGTGATGCCACCTTCGGTGGGACGCATTGCACTGAGGAGCATCAGTCGACGCAATGCCGGCAAATATTGTGCCGGGACGCAAGGCTGGCTTCGCCAGGAAGTGATGCTCGCTGGCGCGAGGAAGTGATGCCCGGAAGAGCATCCGGGGAAGTGATGCCACCTTCGGTGGGACGCATTGCACTGAGGAGCATCAGTGGACGCTATGCCGGCAAATATCGTACCGGGACGCAAGGCTGGCTTCGCCAGGAAGTGATGCGCCGAAGAACATCGGCGGAAGTGATGCTGCTTCGCAGGAAGCCTCTCAGGTCAACCGTCAACGGTCCACCGTTCTCCGAGTAAACCCGTCCTCCGATAAGATCAATCGAGAAAGAGCGTTGCCGAGAGGTTCGCTGCGCTCACGAGAGAAGAGAGAAGAACCACTCATTGGTGAAATGAGACGCAATGCCGGCAAAGGATCATGCCGGGACGCAAGGCTGGCTTCGCCAGGAAGTGATGCTGCTTCGCAGGAAGCCTCTCAGGTCAACCGTCAACGGTCCACCGTTCTCCGAGTAAACCCGTCCTCCGATAAGATCAATCGAGAAAGAGCGTTGTCGAGAGGTTCGCTACGCTCACGAGAGAAGAGAGAAGAACCAGTCATTGGTCAAATGAGACGCAATGCCGGCGAAGATCATGCCGGGACGCAAGGCTGGCAAAGATCATGCCGGGACGCAATGCCCGCTTCGCGGGGATGAAAAACCGCTCTAAGATCAGACGCAAGGCTGCCTTCGGCAGGAGGCAACAAAGCCCGCTTTTCGCTGAGCGCTGAACGCTGGGAAGACCAAAATCAGGTGGTCGTTGTCGGTTCTCAGACAGGAGAATAGAGAGTGGGTTATTAGGTACGGGTTAAGCACTTCGGGTTTGAAAGAGCGGGTTATGAAAATCGGGTGTATTGAGAGCAAAGGCCAGTCCGGCTTGCGCCGGGCGGAAGAGCCTAGTCTAGTAACGGGTTGCATAGTGCGGGTTACATAGTGCGGGTTAGAAAGATCGGGTTGATAGAAGCGGGTTATCGAGACTTGGTTAGGAAGAGCAGATCCCGTGCAGGCGCATCACGAGATGACCAAAGAGGCGCTCAGCTGGGCAACCTCAAGGGATGGCACTCCTTCGCGTCATCCTGGCGTGCTTCAGGCCAGGATCTCGTTCTTTTTGGGTGCGAAAAACGCAAACAGTTGCAAGTTCCAAGATGCAGGTTGAATAAGAAAATGGTTGTCCGTTATCGGTTCTCCATTCTCCAAGACCGAGAGTTGCAAGTTCCAAGATGCAAGTTGTGAGTTATAAGAACAAGAGTTAAGAAACTCTCTAAGTCTCTTGAAACGCTCTTCTCGGTAGACGGCGGACCGTGGACGGACAACGTTGTCTTCGCCAGCGTACAGCGGGTTCTCCGCTTTTAAGCGTACAGCGGAACTTCCAGCGATCAGCGGGTTCACCGTTTTTAAGCGTTCAGCGGATCTTAAGGGCAAGATCCCGTGCAGGTGCATCACGGGATGACTGTCTTTTCTTGCTTCAGGTCATCCTGGCAATGTTCAGGCCAGGATCTCGATCTTTGAAACAGTTGCAAGTTCCAAGATGCAAGTTGTGAGTTATAAGAACAAGAGCCAATAAACTCTATAAGTCTCTTGAAATGCTCTTCTTGGTCGGAGGACGGCGGACCGTTGACGGACAACGTTGTCTTCGTCAGCGTTCAGCGGGTCCTTGTTCTTAAGCGTATAACGGATCTTCAGGGCGAGATCCCGTGCAAAAGCATTACAGGTTGACGGGTCGAAGGGCACCGCTTCTCGTCTTCTCGTGAGCGCAGCGAACGTCTCGACAGTGCTCTTTCTCGACGGTCTTATCAGTGAACGGGTACTTGTTCTTGGACGGCTGACGGAGGACCGCTCTTCCAGCGTAGAGCTGCTCTCTTATCGGTGGACGGTGGACCGTTGACGGACAACGTTGTCTTCGTCAGCGTTCAGCGGGTCCTTGCTCTTAAGCGTTCAGCGGAACTTCTGGCGTATAACGGATCTTCAGGGCGAGATCCCGTGCAAAGGCATCACGGGATGACTGTCTTTTCTTGCTTCAGGTCATCCTGGCAATGTTCAGGCCAGGATCTCGTTCTTTTTGGGTGCGAAAAACGCAAACAGTTGCAAGTGACAAGATGCAGGTTGAAAAAGAAACGGTTATCCGTTATCGGTCCACTGTTCTCCGAGAAGAGCACGGCCCCGTTCTTGGAAGAGCGGTTCTTTATTCTTAAGCTCAGGAGCGCAATCAGAAGTCGACTTTTGAGAAGATGGTGTTCCTTCTATCTGATTACAACATCAAGAATATGTCTCAAAGATTCTTGTATACATTTCTACGATGGCCGATATGCAGAATAGTAACTGACTTATCTTGATCACTAATCTCATAGATAATCCGATAGTCACCAGCTCTTATCCGCCATCCCTCTCTTCCGGTCAACTTACTAGAACCTCTTGGACGCGGATTCGACGCGAGCAACAATATCCTTTGCTTGATTCTGCTATAGTTCGGCTCTCGAAGTGACTGAAGCTCTCTTGCGGCTTTGCTGAGAATAAGAAGTTTGTATGAGTCAGACATCTTCACGCTTGAATTTGTCTAGAGCTTCTTCAAACGGAAGAATCTTGTCGGTTGACTTCTTAGCTTTGTCGTATGCTCGAATCTCTTCCAATTCTTCCAACTCATCGAGAATCTTCTTATATGTAGAAATACTAAGAATCACGCTAACTGGTTTCCCATCTTCATTGACAATCATGCGGGGTTCTTTCATTAAATCACCTCATATGGAATTATAGCATTTTGAGAAGCGCTTCCTTGTTGCGACACTTCGCGTCCAACCTTTGGGGGTCAGAGGGAAAGCAAAAGGCCGGGGTTGGGGGTAGCGGGTTCGTGGTAGGAAAGAGCAAGAGAACCTGGTGAACCGTTGACGGACAACGTTGTCTTCGTCAGCGTTCAGCGGGTTCTTGTTCTTAAGCGCACAGCAGCTCTCAGGGCGAGATCCCGTGCAGGTGCATCACGGGATGACAGTCCTTGACGTCATCCTGAAGTGCTCCTGTTCAGGATCTGGGCTTGGGTCTCATCGAAGAACGGGTCCATGATCTGGGACGAGTCACGAAGGACGGTTCTCCACAGCGATCAACGGTTCTTTTGCTATTATGCGAACAGCGGTTCTCTCCAGAGTACAGCGATCAGCGTTTTTTTACAAGCGGGTCTTACCAGCGCTCAGCGGATCTTTGCAACGTACTGCAGCTCCTTAACATCCACTAGGGTTGCCAACCGAAGACCTCGAGATCGATTGTATCGCTTTCGTCGAAGACAACTCCCTCTCTTTCGAGAATCGCCTTTTGAAGCGAATAGCCATTTGGGTCTCTAATGCTTATTCTTCCTCGTGCATTGATTACTCTCTGCCAGGGTATGGTCGCATCGGAGATACCGGCCATGGCGTACCCCACCATCCTTGCGGAACAACCGCCAACAAGAGATGCTATCTGACCGTAAGTTGCGACTTTCCCACGTGGGATTTGTCGAACCATCGAGTAGATTTTCTTATAGGTTGAAGTGTTTTCATCATCCATATTCTCACCGAGTGAATTGTACTATATGAGGAGCTGATCTACATATTAACGGCATCTCCCATTACCGCCTTTTACTTCGTGCTATAATTCGATTTAAATGCCGACGGCACCACGAGGAGGTAGTCAAAATGGAGGAACTGAGCACCAGGTACAGTCCTTCCGAGCTTGAGAAGAAGTGGTATTCTCGCTGGAAAGAAGGCGGTTACTTCGAACCGAGAGGCACGGGTGAACCATTCACAATAATGATCCCGCCTCCTAATATTACTGCGCCTCTCCATATGGGCCACGCACTAAATCTAGTAATTCAAGATTTCATAATTCGCTTCAAGCGCATGAAAGGATTCAGAGCGTTATGGGTCCCTGGCGAGGACCACGCCGGCATAGCGACCCAAAACGCAGTTGAGAAGGATCTCGCCAAGAAGGGCACGAACCGCAAAGAGATGGGGCGAGAGAAGTTCCTTGAAACAACATGGGACTGGGCAAAGGAATACAGGCAGCGGATTCGCGAGCAGATTGAAGCTATGGGTTGTTCGGTGGACTGGTCAAGAGAGAGATTCACTATGGACGACGGGCTAAGCGAAGCGGTGAGAAAGGCCTTCGTCGATCTCTACAAGGAAGGGCTTATCTATAGAGGCAAGTACATTGTTAACTGGTGCCCGAGGTGTTCCACGGTTCTTTCAGATGAGGAAGTAGAGCATGAAGACGAAAAGGGAGCCTTTTACCATATAAAATACCCGATCAAGGGTGGAGAAGAGTTCGTAGTAATTGCAACAACCAGACCTGAGACGATGCTCGCCGATACCGCGGTTGCCGTCTATCCCTCCGATGAAAGGTATTCCGATCTAACGGGTAAGACTGTAATACTGCCGCTTATGGAAAGGGAGATACCGATCATTCAGGATAGGTATGTCGATCCGTCCTTTGGCACAGGTGCTCTGAAGGTCACGCCCGCCCATGATCCCAACGATTTTCAGATAGGGTTGAGACATGGTCTGGAGGTAATCGAAGTCATAGACAAAGATGCGAAGATTAACGAGAACGGGGGGAAGTATCGCGGTCTAGATAGATACGAAGCGAGGAAGCAAGTAGTCAAGGACCTCGAGGAACAGGGGTTTCTAATCAAGGTAGAGCCTATGGTTCATGCGGTGGGCAGGTGTTATCGCTGCGACACGGTTGTTGAGCCGTCCCTTTCCGATCAATGGTACGTCAAGGTTGGTCCGCTCGCGGAAAGAGCGATCGCTACCGTAGAGAATGGTGAAGTCGTCTTCTTCCCTGAGACTTGGAAGAAAGTATATCTTAACTGGATGCGGGAGATTCGCGATTGGTGCATTTCTCGCCAGCTATGGTGGGGTCACAGGGTACCTGTATGGTACTGCGATGACTGTAACGAAGTCATTGTCGAAGAAAACGATCCTTCGGTTTGTCCGAAGTGCGGCTCCAGGAAACTGAGACAGGACGAAGACGTTCTTGACACATGGTTCTCCTCGCAGTTATGGCCCTTCACTACCCTTGGATGGCCGGAAACGACACCCGATCTAGAGACTTTCTATCCTACAAGTGTACTGGTCACGGCCTTCGATATCATCTTTTTCTGGGTAGCCCGAATGATAATGGCCGGATACCATTTCATTGGGGACAGACCGTTCGATCACGTTTACATAACCAGGCTGATAAGAGACAAGAACGGCAGGAAGATGTCGAAGTCTCTCGGAAACGGCATAGACCCTCTGGATGTCATCAAGGAACACGGAACAGACGCTATGCGCTTCACATTGGCCATTCTAGCTGCGCAAAATCACGACATAAAACTTGACGTCAAGTTCTTTGACACTTACAAGAAATTCGCAAACAAGATCTGGAATGCAGCCAGATTTGCACTGCTGAACATGGAAGGCTTCGAAGAGATCGATCTGCGCAAAGAAAAGCTGGCAATTGAGGATAGGTGGATCCTTTCCCGATTGGCAAGATCCGTCAAGACTGTGGAAGAGTCCATTGACTCTTATGACTTCCCCAGCGCGGCAAAGACGATCTACTCCTTCTTCTGGAACGAGTTTTGTGACTGGTATATAGAGAGTATAAAGCCAAGACTGAACGGCGGCGGAAGAGACAGAACGATAGCGCAGAATGTACTTGTAAGAATCCTTGACTCATCGTTGAGAATGCTTCATCCCTTTATGCCGTATATCACGGAAGAACTCTGGCAGAGACTGCCCGATTCGAAAGGTCTTTTGATCGCCTCCGAATGGCCGGAATTTGATGAATCCGATTTCGATGTTTCTTCCGAAAATGAATTCTCAAAGATCATGGAAATGGTAAGGGGAATCAGAAACGTGAAGGCAGAAATGAATATACCTCCCTCTTCACGTACAGACGTCTATTATCTCGGAGAGAGAATTGACACCGAGATTCTCAAACTCGTCTCAAATCTTTCGAATTCGGGTGAACTGATTGCCAGGAGCGAAAAGGCATCGGGAAGCGTATCTGCCTGGGGAGATTCAGGAAACACTCTGTATGTAGTGCTGGGCGAGATCGACACGATTGCTGAAATTGAAAGATTGGAAGGGAAGCTGGAGAAGGAAAGAAGCGACCTTGCCAGAACTAAGTCGAAACTCGAGAATAAGAGCTTCGTCGACAACGCCCCTGAAGAGGTAGTAAACGAGAATAAGGAAAGGCTGATCATTAGTCAGGACAACATCCGCAGGATCGAGAAGATTATTGAAGACCTGAAATGAAGACTTACTCCGAGGCCATCCACTATCTTTACAACTCAAGACCATATGGAAAGATAAAGTACGGTCTCTTCCGGATTAGAGAGCTTCTGGAGCGTCTTGGCAACCCACAGGAATCCTACCCTATTGTCCATATAACGGGTACAAACGGGAAAGGCAGCGTAGCTTCTATAGTAAGAACCCTGTTCACTTCTCACGGTTTGAAGGCCGGGCTGAATATCTCGCCTCACATAACGACGTTCAGGGAACGAATCCAGGTTGATGGAGAGTACATTTCGGAGGACGCTGTCTGCAGAATCCTGGAGTCGATGGAGACTGCGCTGAAGAAGATGGATGAGAAGGGCGAAGAGTATGCTCCAAGCTTCTTTGAGGTGGTCACCGCGATGAGCTTCCTGTATTTCAAGGAACTGGCTTGCGATATTGTCGTTCTTGAAGTTGGTCTTGGAGGCAGGTTCGATGCGAGCAACGTAATCAGCTCTTCTCTAGTCTCGGTGATAACAAGTATTGGACTTGATCATACAGGTATTCTCGGCGATTCCGAAGAGAAGATAGCCGTAGAGAAGTGCGGAATAATCAAGGTGAACAGCCCGGTGGTTTCGGGAATCACAAGACCTGCCATCAGAAGGGTTGTCTCTGAAACTGCTAAGAGCATGGGTTCTCCGACTTTCTTCATAGGGAAGGACTTCAACGCATACGGCAGAGAATACAAGCTAGACAGCAATGTTTTCGACTATGAAGGAACGAATGTGTATTACGATCTCATCACCAACCTCAACGGCGAGCATCAAGTAGCAAATGCAGCAGTGGCGCTAAAAACAGTTGAAACAGCCTTCGATAGGGTTGGCAAATCAGTAGATGAAAACCGCTTGAGAAAGGCTTTGAAGAACGTTATTTGGCCCGGAAGATTTGAGGTCTTTTCCGTGCTCTCAAAGACAGTGATTCTTGACGGCGCGCACAATCCCGATGCCTCGAGGATTCTGAGAAAGACAGTCGAACGGTATTTTGCCGGCGAGAAGCTCACTCTGCTTTTCGGCAGCCTCGACGACAAGGACTACGAAAGCAACATAAGAACGCTTTCATCGATAACAGACAGGGTAGTGGTCTGCAGAGTTCCGAATCACAGGAGTCTCCATCCGGAAGAAGTCGCCAATACCTGGAGGAGGTACTGTGATCAAGTTAGTTTTGTCGATTCTCATGAAGCCGCTTTGGAGACAGTGCTGCAGACTTCCGAGAAGATTCTTGTCTGCGGGTCGCTGTATCTGGTCAGCGAGACGAGAAACATATTGACTGGAGTGAAGGAATATGCTGGAAGGCATTGAAGGGCTAGTAAGAGAGATTAGAGAGTCTGAAGTTGTCGTAAAGGTTGGAGGGCTTTTCTTCAGGCTGAATTGCACGCCTAACACAATCGCCAAACTCTCCGGCGACAGAGAATTCTTCTTCCTAACGTATGTCTCTTACTCGCAGGACAGACCCCCGGAACTCTATGGATTCTTGGACAGGGAAGAGGAGGAATTGTTCAACATCTTGCTCAAAGCGAGCAAGATCGGTCCGAAATCGGCTATGAAAATTCTCTCGTCTGCCTCTCCTTCAAGAATAAAGCAGATAATCTCTTCAAAGAACGTTGCCGAGCTTTCTTCGCTGCCGGGAATCGGGAAGAAGACTGCAGAGCGAATGATCGTGGAGCTTTCATCTTTGATAGACTCGTCTTTCGTTGAAAGCGAAGAAACGATGCCCGATGTACGGCGATCTGTAGGCGAAGAGGCCATAGTTGCGCTCGCCTCTCTCGGTTTCGATGAGTCTCAGGCCAGAAGAACGGTCGTCAAGATTCTCAGAAACAGCCCCGACGTCGACATGCATGAGTTGATCAAAGGCGCTCTAAAGGAGATGCGTAAGTAGAACAAACGGCATAAGATTCGAACACTCTTCCGTGAAAGAGGGTAGAGAGTTAGTGCTCACCTTCCGGCGGTTCTGCAAGATCGAGAGAAACCCGAACGAAACCTATCATTCAAATGAACCGCGGCCTTCATTTTGACGAATAACCTTCTCCTGCTAACCTCTCTACTCTCCCGAAAGAGTTTCCAGTAAGTGAGACTGTTTCTATCGATGCACGCGAAGAAGAGCGGGCCATTGAAAACTGTTCTTCGCATGGTGTAGAATTGTTTACCAGTTAGCATCGAAAGGAGTTGATCTGGTGCTCTTCGAACTTGATTCTTCTTACAATCCTCAGGGAGACCAACCGCAGGCTATAGAGAAGTTGATCGAAGGACTTGAGAGTGGAGATAGATTCCAGACCCTTCTAGGGGTAACGGGTTCGGGAAAGACTTTCACCATGGCGAACGTAATAACCGCACTTCAGAGACCGGCCATAGTGATTTCGCCTAACAAGACCCTTGTGGCACAGCTATACAGAGAGTTCAAGACCTTCTTTCCGAAGAATAAAGTAGAGCTCTTCATAAGTTACTACGATTATTACATGCCTGAATCGTACATTCCATCGAAGGATCTGTATATCGAAAAGGAAGCTCAGATAAACGAAACACTGGAGAGGATGAGGATTTCCGCTCTGAAATCCGTCCTGACGAGGAACGATACAGTCGTACTCGCAAGTGTTTCTGCGATCTATGCAAGCGGAGATCCGAGAGATTTCGCCAGTATGAACATTCATCTGGAGCGCGGAGAGACGGTCAACAGAAGGGAGCTTGCCCTGAAGCTCGCAGGCATTCAGTATAACCGTTCGGAGGATATCTCTGCAGGGGGCGTATTTCACGTGAAGGGAGAGATATTTGAAGTCTTTCCTCCTTATGAGGATCACGGAATTCGGTTGTACTTCTTCGATGATGAAATTGAGAGAATCGTGTCATTCGATCCTATAAACAGAAAGACAATCGAAGAGCTGGATATGGTCACCATCTACCCTGCCAAGGAATTCGTCACGACTCAGGAGAAGATTCTCGGCGCGATGCGAAACATAGAAGAAGAGCTTGAGGAGAGAGTGAAACATCTCGAAAGAGAGGGAAAGTATCTAGAGTCGCAAAGGCTTCGACAGCGAACCACTTACGACATGGAGATGCTTTCAAGTGTTGGATACTGCTCTGGAATAGAAAACTACTCCCGCTTCTTCGACGGCCGTCATCCGGGAGAGAAACCGTACACTCTGCTCGACTACTTTGATAAGGAGAAGTTCATAACATTCATAGACGAGTCGCATATCGGGGTCCCCCAGCTTGGAGCAATGTACAGGGGAGACTATTCAAGAAAGAAGAACCTTGTCGACTACGGCTTCAGATTACCTGCGGCCTTCGACAACAGACCTCTAAGGTTCGAGGAGTTCCTCAAGACTGTAGGACAGATAATCTTTGTCTCTGCGACGCCGGGTAATTTCGAGGCCGAACACTCTACCAGAGTCGTCGATCAGGTTATCAGGCCGACGGGACTAATAGATCCCGAAGTCATTGTGCATCCAACCGAGAGTCAGGTAGATGACTTTATCGAGAGGATGAGAACCGTCAAGAAGAGAAGTGAACGAGCTCTGGTCACGGTTCTGACTAAGAAGGCTGCCGAAATGCTTTCAGACTATCTCAATGAAGTCGGTATAAGAGCGGAGTATCTTCACTCCGAGCTTGACGCGATTGAGCGGGTCGAGGTCTTAAGAAAGCTTCGAGATGGCACAGTAGAGGTCGTGGTAGGTGTCAACCTGTTGAGGGAAGGACTCGATCTTCCCGAAGTCTCCCTGGTCGCGATAATGGATGCAGATAAGGAAGGCTTCCTCCGTTCCGAGACAACTCTGATTCAGACCATCGGAAGAGCGGCGAGGAATGTGAACGGTCAGGTAATTCTTTATGCCGATACGATCACCGGTTCAATGAAGAGGGCGATAGATGAAACAAACAGAAGAAGACTCAAGCAGCTTGTGTACAACAAAGAGAATAACATCACTCCCGAAAGCATAGTGAAACCCCTCTATAAAAACATCTTTGAAGAGTTCGCCGGTGAGGATCTGAATAAAGAGAGAGAAGAAAAGGCAAGGGCAACTTATCTGGAGGGTGTTCTGGCTCTAAAGGAGTCTCTTGATTACGATGATTACGTCGCTCTTCTGAACGAGGAGATGATTAGGGCCGCTGGAGAGCTCAGGTTTGAAGACGCAGCCATATTGAGAGATGAGATGCACAGCCTGAAGAAAAACAAGCAGAGGATCTGACCATGTTCTAACTCATCATGCCCTTAAGTTAGCGAGTTGATGAGAAGTGATATGATATTCCTTCTCCCAAGAAAGATACGCTGTGTTTGGCTCTTGATGAATCTGATCTTAAATCCTCCCCTGCTACATTTATCTTTACCGATAAATCAGGGTGATAATAAGAGATCATATGACGCTTCTTCTCCCTTGAGCAAATACGCTGTAGCTAAATCCTGATTATCTAGGTATAATTTCCTCCTTGAAGGAGGAGGGCCACGAAGTGGCGGAGGGTGTGCACTAATTCGCAAGATCGAGATCGCAAAAAAAAGACGTAAGAGGCAAGAGGTAAGAGGTAAGAAGACGACGACGCAGCTCAAGACGGTCGAGATTAGATCCCGAACAGAACCACTACGGGATGAGAAAGTGAGTGGATTCCAGGGAAGGCTATTCGTTCTTTGAAACAATTCAAGTACAAGTAGCGACTTGTAGAGCAAAAGTCATAAACTCTATAAGTCTCTTGAAAAGCTCTTCTCGGTGGACGGCGGACCGTTGACCTTAAACGTAGTGTTCATCAGCGCTCAGCGGGTTCTCGTTCTTAAGCGTGCAGCGGTTCTTACATTCGAGATCCCGATCAGTTTCATATCGGGATGACAGTCCTTCACGTCATCCTGAAGTGCTCCTGTTAAGGATCTGGGCTTGGGTCTCAGCGAAGGACGGGTCCATGATCTGGGACGAGTCACGAAGGACGGTTCTCCACAGCGATCAGCGTTTTTTTACAAGCGGTTCTTTCCAGCGCTCATCGGGTCCTTGTTCTTAAGCGTATAGCGGATCTTCAGGGCGGGATCTAGGGGATGACAGTCTTTTCTTACTTCACGTCATCCTGGCAATGTTCAGGCCAGGATCTCGATCTTTGAAACAGTTGCAAGAGACAAGTTGCGAGTTGAATAAGAAACGGTTATCCGTTATCGGTTCGCCGTTCTCCGATAGTATCGGAAGATCGGTTCCGGCGCGTTGCGCCCAAGTTCCTCGTTCCGGAGCTAGGAGCTTTGTTCTTGGTTAGTAAGAGCGGGAAGGTACGAGTTGAAGAGAGAGAAAGGGACAGAGGAGAGAGTTCTCGCCTTCTCGTGAGCGCAGCGAACCTCTCGACAATGCTCTTTCTCCATTGGTCTTATCGGTGAACGGGTTCATGATGAACGGTCAACGGCGAACCATGTTTTAGAGCGTTCATCGGGTCCTTGTTCTTAAGCGTACAGCGAACTTCTGGCGTACAGCGGTTCTCTCCAGCATACAGCGGCTCTTAGCCCACGAAGCGGAACTTACCTCTGCAAAGCAAACACTGGCTTCTGAATCCTCCCGCTGAAAGCGGCATCACTTCCTGGGATGATTTTTCCAGCATCACTTCCTCGCGCCAGCGAGCCTCACTTCCCGACGAAGTCGGCCTCCCCTCCTGCCGAAGGCAGCATTGCGTCCCCGGATGCTTCTCCGGGCATTGCGACCTGGCGAAGCCAGCCTTGCGTCCGCCGGTGTTCCTCGGCGCCTTGCGTCTAATTTCAGCAGTTACTAACTTTTCTCTCGCCTTCTCGTGAGCGCAGCGAACCTCTCGACAATGCTCTTTCTCCATTGGTCTTATCGGTGAACGGATCCTCGCTCTTGGACGGCTTACGGAGGACGTTTCCTCAAGGCGTTCAGCGGTTCATACGGAACCGGTCAGTGTCTATTCTCGCAAGAGCATACTCCTCGATGCCCAAGCGGGGACTAAAGATCAAGTACGCAGACGTGCATTAAATCGAGTCAATTTGGTAATGATGACTGATTCTGGAACTAAGGAATGAGATGATCGAACTCAAGAAAAGATGATGTGGGTTATGATGTGTCTGCTAATGTCAAGTAGCTTCCAAGCCATTGTAGTACGACATTGCTTTTCGTATGTCGCCAGCGATCAAGTCTTTCGCAGCAGAAACCGCAAGATCTACAGCCTTGCTGGCTTTGGCGTACTCTTCATCGCTGAATTTCCCGAGAACATAGTCGACCATGTCTCCATGTTCCGGAAGCGGCCCAACACCGATTCTGATTCTCGGGAATTCCTTTGTCCCAATTTCCGAAATGACAGACTTCACGCCGTTGTGGCCGCCATCTGAGCCGTTCTCTCTAATTCTTATTCTTCCAAGAGGAATCCACACATCGTCATACACAAGAGTCAACGCGTCGCCTTCGCTGAAGTTGATATCCTTCATGAGTAATCTTACAGCGACACCGCTTAGGTTCATGAAGGTGAGAGGTTTCGCTACATATACCTTCGTCTGCCCCTCAAGAAGATAAGCATCGTAGAGTCTCTTCTGAATAGTCTTTCTAAGCCCTTGTTTGATCATTTGATCAACGAATAGAAAACCCACGTTATGTCTCGTGAGCGCATAACGTGGGCCAGGATTTCCCAGTCCAACAAAGAGAAACACTCTTTATTCCTCTTTTCCCTCTTCTTTCTTTCCCTTGTTGATTACTTCGGGCTCAACGCCTTCCTCAAGCTCTTCTGCTTCCTCTTCTTCAACTTCCTTTGCAACTCTTGGAAGCGCTATCAGCATAATTGCATCTTCGTCGTCAAGCAAGGGCTTTATTCCCTCAGGGATGTCCAGATCCTTTACTCTTAGAACATGACCAACGTCTAATGAACTCACATCAACGACAATCTCTTCCACGATATCTTTCGGAAGAACGGAAACCGGAAGCTCGTTGACGATATGATCAACTATTCCTCCCTTTTCTACTCCCATCGGTGTGCCTACCAACCTGATCGGAATACGGAGCTCCATCTTATGACCGCTGGAAGGAACAAAGAAGTCGAGATGAATAACCGAGTCAGTAACCTTGTCTCTCTGCACTCCCTTCAGGAAGGCATGGTATTCCTTTCCATCCAGAGTAAGAACGATCGAAGATGTCTCCGCTACTCTTTTCATGATTCTCAAAACCTCAACCTTATCCAGGCTAATGGAAATAGTCTCCATTTCTGCCCCGTAAATCACTCCAGGAATCTTGCCCTCAATAAGCAGGTTCTTTGCTTTCACTTCACCGTTGCGGGGTTCAGCAACGAGATTAATTTCGTGCATTTGTTTCCCTCCTCTATCTGAACAAAATACTCACCGACAGATTCTTTCTGACTCGGGTCAACGCTTCTGCCAGAAGCGGTGCAATCGACAGCATCAATATGTTTTCGGGAAGATCGTCGTGGAATATCGTATCTGTGATGAAGACCTTCTCGATCTCCGAGTCTGCAATTATGTTCTTCGCATCGCCGGAGAAAACTCCGTGAGTCGCACAAGCATATATCTTGCCCGCACCGTTGGATTTTAGCATCTTGGCTGCCTCTACCAGTGAACGACCGGTGTCAATTATATCATCAAAGATTATTGCTGTCTTTCCCTCGACATCGCCGATTATGTGAACCATTTCGGCCTCATTGTCCCTCGGTCTTCTCTTGTCGAGAATCGCCATAGGAACGCCAAGTTTCGCAGCGAACTTGCTGGCACGTTTGACTCCGCCGATATCAGGCGAGATCACTGCCATTTCGTCTCTATTAAACGCACCTTCACTGAAGAACTTCAGAAATGCAGGAAATGACCAGAGATTGTCCACGGGAATATCGAAAAAACCCTGTATCTGCTCTGCATGCAAGTCTATAGTTATCAGTCTTCCCGCCCCAGACGTTGTGAGAAGATTCGCGACAAGTTTTGCTGTTATCGGGTCTCGGCCCCTCGCCTTTCTGTCCTGTCGTGCGTAACCATAGTAAGGAATCACAGCGGCAATTGAATGGGCCGAAGCACGTCTAAAAGCATCGATCATAATAAGGAGTTCCATAAGGTTCTCGTTGGCCGGACTACTGGTTGACTGGATAATGAAGATGTCATGACCTCTAACCGTCTCATCGATCTTCAGATTAATCTCCCCGTCGGAGAACCTCTTTGTTCTGCAATCTCCAAGCCTGACTCCAAGGTGTTTCGCGATTTTTTCGGCTAGCGGAAGACTCGCAGAACCGGCGAAAACCTTCATCTCGTTCGTCTGGTACGGCATCAGTTTTTCTCCTCCTGCCCTCTATTTTTTGGATATCTTCCTTCTTTCACGACTTGTCTGGCTCTGCCGAACGCAAGCGAGTCAGGTGGAACATCTTCAGTAATAGCTGAGCCGGCAGCGGTTACAGAGCGTTCGCCTATCTTCACCGGGGCGACCAGAGATGTGTTGCTGCCTATGAAGGCGCCGTTACAAATCTCCGTCTTATACTTGTTCTTTCCGTCATAGTTACAGGTGATCGTACCTGCGCCAATATTGACATTCTCTCCTACATTCGTGTCGCCTAGATAGGTCAAATGCTGGGCCTTCGACCCTTTCCCGAGAACCGTCTTCTTGAGCTCGACGTAATTACCTACATGAGCATTGTTCATCACAACGGCTCCCGGCCTCAACCTTGAAAAGGGACCGACTCTAGCTCCAGAACGGATCTCTGCGGAGTCTACTTCGGAGCGAATTATCTCTACGTCGTCTTCAACGATCGCATTCTCAATTCTTGTCATCGGACCTATCAAGCAGTTATCGCCGATACGGGTCTTTCCGGTTATGAAGACCATAGGCTCAATTACCGAGTCAATACCGATTTCAACGTCCGGACCAATATAACACGTCTCCGGATCAACCATCGTCACTCCGTTTCTCATGTGTTCTTCGTTTATTCTTTTCTTAGCTATTCTGGTTATTTCGGCCAACTGAATTCTGTCGTTTACGCCAAGAACTTCATCCGTATCTTCTACAACGATAGTATCTGCCCTTTCAGCCATCGCCACCGTATCGGTAAGATAGTACTCCTTCTGATCATTGTCATTAGACAATCTTTTAACTGCATCTCTGAGAAAGCTTCCCTTAAACGCGTAAATTGCCGTGTTCACTTCATCTATCTTTCTCGTCTCTTGATCGGCGTCCCTGTGTTCAACTATTCTGATCTTGTCTCCGGTTTTCACGACTCTTCCATAGCCGGTGGGATCTGCAGGTTTCATAGTGAGAAAGACAACATCATAATCACCATTTCTTCTAGTCAAAATTAGCTTTTCCAGAGTGGAAACTCTCACCAAAGGTTCGTCTCCAGCTAAAACGACGACCTCTTCGTCATCGAGGTATTCGGCCGCCGTCATAACCGCATGCCCGGTGCCGAGCTGAGGGATCTGCCTGACAGAGAGAACATCTTCATCGAGGACAGCTTCTACTCTATCCGCTTCAAAACCCGTTACGACAACTATCCTGTCTACGCCTGCCCTTCTCAGGGAAGCGGCAACCCAATTGATCATAGGTCTATCGATGATCCTGTGAATAACTTTTGGAAGTCTTGACTTCATTCTCTTTCCCTGACCAGCAGCAAGTATTATTCCAGTCATAAACAACTACCTCCCCGAGAGGTCTCTATTGGATGTATGAATACGGCACAATTATATAGCACCCGTAAGGAAAATAGCAGCTCTATAAGAAACAGATGGCTTTTCTAACGGAAACTCTATTCGAAGAGCGCAGCAACTTCCTTGAGACTCTCGATTATCGGAATTCCCTGAGGACAGAGCTCTTCGCAACGTCCACACTCGATGCAGTTCGAGGCTCTACTCTCTTCCTTGATTAATCTCAAATAGGCATTCTTGTGGTCCTCGATGCTGTCAAACATGTATGCATCATTGAAGAACTCCAGACAACTTGGAATCGCCACACCGTTAGGGCATGGCATGCAATAATTGCAGCCGGTACAGTTCACTCTTATACTCTTTTTGTATTCTTCGCTGACCCTTTCGACGATAGCAAGTTCTGAAGCAGACAAGGAATCGGGAAGAGCCTCTCTGGCCGTTGCGATATTCTCCTTAACCTGATCCATGTTCGACATCCCGCTGAGCACAACACCAACGGCAGGATCATTCCAGACCCATCTAAGCGCCCAGGCGGCAGGCGATCTCTCAATCCCTGTAGACCGCCAAATTGAAAGGATATCCTCCCGTACATTTGATGCGAGCTTCCCTCCACGAAGAGGTTCCATAACAACGATTCCTATCCCCTTACCGGCCGCATATTTCAGGCCTTCAAAGCCCGCCTGATGCTCTGTATCCAGGAAGTTGTACTGAATCTGACAAAACTCCCAATCGTAGGAATCGATGATCTCCTTGAAAACATCTATAGTGTCGTGAAAAGAGAACCCGATATGTTTGATTCTTCCGCTGGAAAGGGAGGAATCCATGAAATCGAAGATATCGTGTTCGGTGAGATTCTTCCAGAATCTCTTGTTTAGGGAATGTATTAGGTAGAAGTCGATCACGTCAGTTCTCAAACGCTTCAACTGTTCATTGAGATAGTAGTCCATGTCTTCCCTGCTCTTGATCAACCAACTCGGAAGTTTGGTTGCAAGATTAACCTTCTCTCTGTAGCCATTTTGAAGAGCTTGTCCGACAAAGGGTTCGCTCTGGCCATTATGATATCCCCAGGCGGTGTCGACATAATCAACACCATTGTCGACAGCGAACCTAAGCATTCTCGTAGCTTCCTCAACATCTATAGACTGCTCGTCGAGCGTTGGGAGTCTCATACAACCGAATCCCAGGGCAGATACTTTCTCTCCCGTATTTCCAATCTCTCTGCGAATCATCGCGTTACCTCCGAAAGAAAATTGAAGATTACTGTAGGTACACTCTATTCTACAATATCTGCGCCTGGTTTTCGAATTTCGCCTTTGCTAGTCCAGAGGATCGTAGATCCTCTTCTCGCCTTCAAGTGCCCTGATTTCAGATATCTCCTGAGTGACCTCGAGCGTACCCGCGTACTTCCCGTCGTTGTCTCTCAACGCAAAGTATCTTATATGAACCATTTTAGGTTCGAGGTTAAGCCAGAATTGAGCAACGTCTCTTGTTCCACTCTTGAAGTCAGAAAGAATCTTCTCAACAATATGGGCACTCTTCTGAGGATGGCAGTTCTGAACCTTTCTGCCGATTATCGCTCTCGTCCTTGTGAATATTCTTTCCTTTCCTTCGCTGAAATATCGAACTACATCGTCTTCGTCAACGTAAGTAATGTCGAATGGAAGGTTGTTAAGAAGTATCCTGAGCTGGTCGACTTTCAAGAAACCGCTTCCCAGGTTCACAAGGCCTTCGACACTCTGCTCTTCAGGTTCGACCGCCGATGGAGTAAAAGGCATTGGCTCGAAAGCGAAGTATCCAATCTCGTCGAACTGAGTTCTGACTTCCTCCCACTCTTTCTCGGAAAGCAGTTTGAGCGAAGAGGGGAAGAGTATCTTGTGTTCCTTATAGATATGGTTTGAAAAGATCTCTGCAATACCTATTGCCAATTCGTTTGTATTGCTTTGCACATCCTTCAGATTCCTGATTGCATTTCCTAATTTCCTCCTCAGTTCTCTCACTTCATCGTGTTCCTTCCACATTATCGCAGGTGGTTGAACGAGGCCGTGTCTTTCAAGATACGGGAAAAGGACATTCTCTTCTTTAGAGAAATACGATTCAACAAGTTCAAAATAATCAATCAGCGAAGATAGTCGCTTGACCTCTTCTTCTCCATACTTCCCTCTGCCGATCTTGGACGCGACATCCCGCAGCGCCTTAGACTTGTTAAGGATGTCTCTATGCTCTTCTATCAGAATGTGGAGAGGATGCCAGGGCTCAACATTGATATCGTCTTCGTCCAACGCCTCCTTAAATACGTCGAGATGAACGTTGCACATAAGCTGTATACTTTCGGGCGGCATCCCCTCTTCTACGAGCTTCTGCTCTACCTGTGCGATTTCGAAGGGGGTTAATTCCCTCACAACTTTCATGAAATCTCCCCTTATGCTCTCGATGTTATCCGGATTTTCGTGCAGTCTCTTTATCAATCCTTTCAGGAATTCTTCTTTGTTAAAGAGCTCGCTCACTTCTTCACCTCCATGTCTTATAAATACATCGTATCCTCTGAAACGGATTTCATCAGTAACATATGTTACATACCACGATTACAAAGCTCCATGAAGAACCTCTCAAAAGACACTGCTGAAATTAGACGCAAGGCGCCGAAGAGCATCGGCGGACGCAAGGCTGGCTTCGCCAGGAAGTGATGCTCGCTGGCGCGAGGAAGTGATGCCCGGAGGAGCATCCGGGGACGCAAGGCTGCCTTCGGCAGGAGGCGATTTTGAAGCCTGTCTGTTCGCACAGACCAGTTTCTGCCTTGCGAGACCAATAAGAAGCATCGATAAAGAGCTGATAGAGACGGTCGCTGCGCTCACGAGAAGGCGAGTGAAAAGTTAGTCACTGCTGAAATTAGACGCAAGGCGTCGAAAGAACATCGGCGGACGCAAGGCTGGCTTCGCCAGGAAGTGACGCTCGCTGGCGCGAGGAAGTGATGCCCGTAGGAACGTCCGGGGAAGTGATGCGCCGAAAGATCACCGGCGGAAGCGATGCTGGCGCTTGCGCCCCAGCATGAAGCGAAAGAGCAGGAGTCGATCTCAGTTTTTGCTGGTCACAAAGATCCGCTGAAGGCTGTACGCAGGGTAGAGCCGTAATCCGTTGGCTGTCCAAGAGGATCCGTTCACCGATAAGACCAATCGAGAAGGAGCTTTGTCGAGAGGTTCGCTTCGCTCACGAAAAGGCGAGTGAAAAGTCAGTCACTGCTGAAATTAGACGCAAGGCGCCGAAGAGCATCGGCGGACGCAAGGCTGGCTTCGCCAGGAAGTGATGCTCGCTGGCGCGAGGAAGTGATGCCCGTAGGAACGTCCGGGGAAGTGATGCGCCGAAAGATCACCGGCGGAAGCGATGCTGGCGCTTGCGCCCCAGGATGAAGCGAAAGAGCAGGAGTCGATCTCAGTTTTTGCTGGTCACAAAAACCGCTGAAGGCTGTACGCAGGGTAGAGCCGTAATCCGTTGACCGTCCAAGAGGAAAGATCTGTTCTTGGGAGCGAGGATCTGTTCTTCGTTCTTGGTCAAGGTCATATTGCCAGAGCATGGCATACCGTTACCAGGAAATTGTCAGGCCGACAAACTGAGTTGGTTTTGACAAACCGGATTTTGCTATTCTTTACTTGATAGGAACTTTAGCTCTTTGTTCTTGGCCAACTACCAACCACGTATCACCAATAACGGCTCTTAGCGCCAAGCTTCATCTCAAACTCAAAGGGTCTTCTCGGTCCTTCTCCTAGGCCTGTGAACCGTTGACTGCCAAAGTGGTTTGATTCATTGTTCAGTAGAGTGCTTCTCTCCTATTATTCTAGAGGCTTTTACCCATGCATTACGTTCCGGTCCAATGGGTGATTCATTTCTATAGTCGTGCTTCGAAACGAAGTCGTCTATCTCTTTCGCAACCTCGCCATACTTGTTTTTCTGAACAGTAATCAGCCATTCTCTCGTCTGTCGCGAGACCTTCTCCACAAGATGCTTAGAGTGGCCAAGACAGAAAACCGCTGACGACTCTTCGTACGACCTACGAACTTCATCTCTGTCAAGAAACTTGCAGAAAGCGGAAAGGTATATCTTTTCACTCTGGGCGGCAACAGAACATAGTACGCAGCTTCCATCCACAGGTTTTCTTCTTTTCTTCAAAATCGATCCCTTGCTGTCCTCCAGCCACAGGAGCTGCTCAACAAGAAGCTCCCGAAAGATAATCGAAACGGCAAGAGAGCCGACATCGGATTTCTCTCTTGCCAGTTCAACTATTCTTTTTAGGTGTTCTCTACATAACCCGTTCTCTCTTAATTGTTTTCGAGCGCTTTCATTATGAAGAAGATTCGAAAAGGCCCCTATCACCCACCCGTCTACCGACTTCTCCATGGAGCGACATACAGGACAGTTGTCACCTTGCTCAAGAAGAGTGACTACCTCGCTTTCAAGTACGTTGTCAGCCCTCAAGCCATCACCTGACGATTCTTCTTATCTACCGAGTCTCAATAGCCAGGCATCTGAAGGACCCTGGATCTGGCGCTTGATATCTCGATCGGAAGAGGAAGTCGTTCCAATAACAATCAGCTCGCGCTTCTCCGTTTCTCTTATCTTTGCTGCGGTGTCGTTCTTTGATCCCCCAAAAGTGGCTTCCCACTCTAGGTAGCCGTCGGTTCCGAGCTTCACGATCCAAACATCACGCATTCCTCTATTCTCATGCATTATGTCTCCGTCGGAAGAATCTGTATAGCCGCAGACAGCGTATCCGCCATCGGCAGTCTGAATAATGTCGAATCCTTCATCATCATCGCTGCCTCCGTAAGTTCTGCTCCATTCAAGCTCACCATCGAACGAGAACTTCAGTACCCATAGATCTCTGCCGCCTTTTTGGTCTCTGATGACTCCGCCGGAAGATTCGGTGAAACCGGCAACAACATAGCCGTCGCTTACCTCTTTCACTGAGTTTGCACGTTCATCGTTCTGACCCCCAAGAAGCTTCTGCCAGATGATATTCAGCTGCGGATCCAGCTTAATGATCCACAGATCTTCTCCGGTAGATCTGCTTAATGTCTTAAGATCACCGTCAGAGGATTTCGAGTATCCGCACACGATGTAACCGCCATCTTTGGTCTGCATTCCATAAAGCAGCTCGTCATCCTGAGTGCCACCAAAGGCTTTGATCAGATCGGCAATCAGCGCGCCGGAAGAGCTCATAACCGCGACCCAGCCATCCTTGCCTCCATGATATCCACTTCCTGAAAAATTGGAGTCAGAGGAAGTGGTCATACCCGTCAAAAACAGTTTCTCACCTATAGTGGTGTTCACGGAATGAATTGTATCGTCTTCACTACCGCCAATGTAAGTCTGCCACCTCAACGAACCGTCGTTTTTCATCATTACTACGTAACCGTCTATACCGCCATGATACGGATAGCCGCTTCCAGTGTATTCAATATCATCTGATTCCGTCCAGCCTACAGCCACGTAACCGCCCGTAATTCTAACTGCATCTGAAAGGAATTCCTCGTCGCTTCCTCCATAACAGAGTTGAGGCTCTATGACGTAAGAGCTAGACAGATACTCTAGAGAAGGAACCCAGAAATCGCTCTTTCCGTTGTTTCCAAGTATCAGATTACTCTGGGTTGAACTTGAAGTAACGCCAATCACAATCTCTGTCGAACTCTCTACAACGAGTCCCATTCCCTGTTCCACTCCGGTTCCGCCATAAGTAATCTCGTGAACAAGCCTCGGACTGTAGATCGCCTTGATTATCGTATTGCCTTCGATACTGATCTCGATCTGTGCTGCTTCCATCAATTCATTGTTGACAAGCCAGCCCTCAAAATCGTAGCCCGGAACTAGTGGAGCCTTAACAGAGACAACTTGTCCATTTCTGGCCGAAAAACTATGAGGAAGTTCTCTCTCTCTGTTTCCGACTTCAATCCTCTCAATCAAAGGTGTGCAGCTCACGACCACCGAGTAGCGGCGAAAGATACACCCGGAGAGAGTGAAGACTATGATTAGAGACATAACAAGCACCAAAATCCACTTCTTCTTCATTAGATCACCCCCGAAATTACTTCTTACATTAAGTATTGTATAACGGATGCACAGAATATTATAAAAGCCGTCAAGTGCAACCAATAGCCATTGCAATATTCCCCAATTGTGGTAACATATTTATCGATCAAAGGAAGGTGGTGCTTTCGTGGAAGGAGAAAGTTGTAGCAACTATTACGAGTGCCCCGTTGTTAGAGCTTATGAGGAAGGAAAGATTGACGGGGAATGGATAAGAATGTATTGCGAGAGAAACTGGAGAGAGTGTGCGCGGTTTCAGCTAGATGAGATCTTTAGTTATTCAACCGATTTTGTGCTGCCTGATGGCAGTGTTGAAGATAGATTGAGCAGGTAAGTCGGACTACCACATACAAGTTATACTTCGACATGGTGAGTTGAAGGAAACTACCTTTGGCCACACTTGACTTCTCTACATGCTACTTATCATTGTTCATGTGCAGGAGAGCAGATCGGCAATCATATGATAGCTCTTATGTTTTCGCAAATTCTGTATGTAACTCCCGATGATCTTGATCTCAGGTTTCCGCCCGAGGAAACTAATCAGTAGATTTTAATCAGCTCTTTAGCGTCACTCACATGCAGGTTCTTCTCTCTTGCACGAATGCTGTGTTTGTAAGCTGATATCCTGATCCTAAGTCCTCCCTTGCTACATTCATCATACCGATAAGTCGCGGCGTTTATGAGAAATCATGTGATGCTTCTTCTCCCTTGACAATACGTGCTGTGTTAGCCTCTTGAAAATCTATATCTTAAATCCTCCCTTGAGAAAGGAGGGCCACGTAGTGGCGGAGGGTGTGCACTAATTCGCAAGATCGAGATTGCAAAAAAGAAAAAGACGTAAGAGGCAAGAGGTAAGAGGTAAGAAGTGCAATTAGATCTTGCCTTTCTGACCTCAAGCCTCAAACCTCTTACATCGTACGACGCCGCATCGTACGCAGCTCAAGACAGTCGAGATTAGATCCAGTACAGAACCACTACGGGATGAGAAAGTGAGTGGATTCCAGCGCAGGCTCGTAAGTGTAGGCTCTCGAATGACAGCCTCTCACGTCATCCTCGTGTATTGTCATAAGAGAGAAAGTAGAGAGAGTATAGAATGAGGGTAGAGGGAGTAGCCAGTCGTCATTCTCGATCTTTGAAACAGTTACAAGTGACAAGTTGCGTGTTGTAGAGCAAAAGCCAAGAAACTCTATAAGTCTCTTGAAACGCTCTTCCCGGTGGACGGTGGACCGTTGACGGACAACGTTGTTTTGAGCAGCGCTCAGCGGGGCCTTCTTCTTAAGCGTATAGCGGATCTTCAGGGCGAGATCCCGTGCAAAGGCATCACGGGATGACTGTCTTTTCTTACTTCACGTCATCCTGACAATGTTCAGGCCAGGATCTCGATCTTTGAAACTGTTGCAAGTTCCAAGATGCAAGTCGCAGGAACGGTTATCCGTTATCGGTTCGCCGTTCTCCGATAGTATCGGAAGATCGGTTCCGGCGCGTTGCGCCCAAGTTCCTCGTTCCGGAGCTAGTAGCTTTGTTCTTGGTTAGTAAGAGCGGGAAGGTACGAGTTGAAGAGAGAGAAAGAGACAGAGGAGAGAGTTCTCGTCTTCTCGTGAGCGCAGCGAACCTCTCGACAATGCTCCTTCTCGATTGGTCTTATCGGTGAACGGATCCTCGCTCTTGGACGGTCAACGGCGAACCATGTTTTAGAGCGTTCAGCTGGGCCTTGTTCTTAAGCGTACAGCGAACTTCTGGCGTCTAGCGGTTCTCTCCAGCGTTCAGCGGCTCTTAGCCCACGAAGCGGAACTTACCTCTGCAAAGCAAAGACTGGCTTCTGAATCCTCCCGCTGAAAGCGGCATCACTTCCTGGGATGATTTTTCCAGCATCACTTCCTCGCGCCAGCGAGCCTCACTTCCTGGCGAAGCCAGCCTTGCGTCCGCCGGTGATCTTTCGGCGCATCACTTCCCCGGACGTTCCTCCGGGCATCACTTCCTCGCGCCAGCGAGCCTCACTTCCTGGCGAAGCCAGCCTTGCGTCCCCGGATGCTTCTCCGGGCATTGCGACCTGGCGAAGCCAGCCTTGCGTCCGCCGATGCTCTTCGGCGCCTTGCGTCCCGCCGAAGGCGGCATTGCGTCTTACTTCAGCAGTGACTAACTTTTCCCTCGTCTGCTCGTGAGCGCAGCGAACGTCTCAAAATGATTCTTCTCGTCTTGTCTCGATCGATCTTATTGAATACGATTCCGCTTCTTTCCTCGTAGCAAGAATATCTGGCGAACTTGGAAAGACTGTTACGTACAGTAAGACGTATAACTTACTATAATATTGATAGGTGTTGAACAATCTTCTCTTAAGGACAGTCGAAGAGTTGTATGCCCTTCTGGTTTAGATGTAAGCTCGCGCCCGGTTTTCTTTGTGGATGCGGTCTTGAGGGAATTGCTGACTAAAAAGCACATCGATCATTGAAAAAGGGGGTATTTTTGATGAAGAAGCTTTTGGTAGCAGTTCTTGTTGTACTTACCACTGCGCTATTTGCAGGTACCGTCTCGGTAATCGGACCTTGGTCCGGCTCCGAAATGGATGCTTTCATTCCGGTCCTGGAGGCATTCAAGGCAGAAACGGGAATTGATTACACTTATCAGACTTACAGGGCAGAGGATCTGGCAAATGTCTTACCTGCTCAGTTTGCCGCAAGGAAGGCTCCCGCTGATGTGATATTCATGTGGTCTAGTTTCATAACAAACAACACGAAGAACATAGCGGAGCTTACCGATGTAATTGACAGAGATGCTTATATTCCGGGCGCACTTGACAACGTAACAACCGCAGACGGAAAGGTCTATGGAATAGCTTACACGGCAAAGGTAAAACCAGGTTTCTGGTACAGAAAATCCTTCTTTGAGGCTCACGACTTGGAAGTCCCTTCTTCCTGGGAGGAGTTTGTTGCACTTCTTGAGAAAATCGACTCGTTGCCTGGAGTGAAAAATGCCATTGCAAGTGGTAATGGTGTAGGATGGCCTCTTTCTGATGTCACAGAGCACTTCTTGATAACGTTTGGTGGGCCGGAACTTCAGAAGGATCTTATCGAAGGGAATACATCATGGAGAAGCCATGCCGTTCGAAATGCCATGGGCAAGCTAGTCTATCTGATCGAGAGAGGATTCTTCAGTGTACCAACTGAGTGGACAACGATACTGGAACAGTGGTGGAAAGGAGATTACGGCCTATACTTCATGGGGCAATGGATAACCGGAATGGTAGAAGATGCCGATGATCTCGCTGTTTTCAGCCTCCCGGGGAATCGAGGAATGGTTTTCAGTATCGACTACGCTTTCGTTCCAGAATTCGCCACAAACAAGGCGGAAGCTCTCGAGCTCGTGAAATTCCTTGCCGGTGAAAAAGGGCAGAGCATTCAGGTCGCACAGGGTGGCCATATAGCAACGGTCGAAGTAGCTATGGATAACTACCCGGCCGTCGACATGGAAATCGCGAAACTCACTGAGGGAGTTCAAACTCTCAACGATCTTGATGACTCTATTGGTGGTCTATGGCAAACCGCATTCTGGGATCAACTGAAGCTCATCTGGGTCCGCCCAGAAAGACTCAATGACGCTCTAATGGATCTTGACGAGAAGATGCCTAATTAATTCGTGAACTGTAGTGGGGCCCTGAGGGTCCCACTACTTTTTTTTCGGAGGTGAGATAGTTGGCTGTAAGAAAGGCTAAGCTAAAACACTTCTTGTACTTCATTCTACCTGCCTTGTTCCTCCTGGTTGTTTTCGTTCTGTATCCAACTCTGAATACGGTTTTTCTAAGTTTCGTGGACGATGACGGAAAGATCTCACTTTCGAACTACATTGAGGTTTTCTCCAGCAGGGACATTCTGGATACGCGAGGATTCAGTAGAGGCTTTCCCTATGGTTCGTTGATCCACAATATCCTCTGGATAGCCATTCATTTACCGCTGACGACCATCGTCGGTCTTTTTCTTGCCGTTCTTCTGAGAGGTGTGAAGGGTGGAGGGATTGTCAAGTCCGTGATCTTCCTCGGAATGGTAATGCCTATGATCGTTGGGGGAATAATGATAAGATTCATGTTCGAAGAGAACGTGGGCGTTGTGAACCTTGTTCTTCAGATACTTGGATTAGAAACGAAAACCTGGACAGCATATCCAGAGACGGCCTTGTTTGCACTGATCTTCGGTTCGGTGTGGCTATGGACAGGTTTCTCCATGATTCTCTATTCTGCAGGACTCGAGACAATCCCAAGCACATACTATGAGGCAGCACAGATAGATGGAGCTTCGAAGGCGAAGATGCTTTTCAAGATCACTATCCCCCTGCTGAAACCTATAACTGTTGTAGTACTTACAATGACGCTTCTATGGGAGCTGAAGGTCTTCGATATTGTCTACATTGCAACGATGGGTGGGCCAGGCGGCTCATCTAACGTCTTGGCGCTCCAGATGTATCTCTACGGCTTCAGAGAGTGGGATTTTGGAAAGTCAGCTGTTGTTGCAGTGCTAATCGCAGGTTCGACTCTTCTAGCGGCGATACCAATGATGAAGTCGGCGGGGGATGAGGCAGAATGAAGAGAACGAGACGAGAGACTCTTGTGAAGACTGTTGTAGCCTGGATAGTTGCTCTAATCTGGATACTGCCTCTTATGGGTGTTGTTATGACGGCCTTGAGGCCTTTCAGCGAGGTAATCGATGGATGGTGGAAGCTCGAGCCCTTCAATGCGACTCTCTCGAACTTCTCCGGAGCGTTGAATCACCGGACAGCGGCTCTATACAAGGGAATGATAAATTCGCTAATGATAGCGATTCCAGCTACTATTGCTCCTCTGCTTCTTGCGACACTGGCCGGCTACGGAATCTCGAGGTACGGATTCCCATTGAGAAAGACCTTCATATTGACAGTGGTGCTAACGCTTGCTCTTCCTCAGCAGATGATAGCCATACCCATTTTCAGAATCATGAGCAACCTTGGGTTGGTGGACACCTTCTTTGGACTCATATTGCTTCATACTGCGTGGGGAATTCCGTGGATAACTTTTTTCATGCGCAACTACTTCAAGACTCTTCCTGCAGACATGGAAGAGGCCGCAAGAATCGATGGAGCCGGCGACTTCGGCATATTTTTCCGCGTGGTTCTCCCTAACGCATTCCCCGCTATTGCTTCTGCATCTGCTCTGCAGTTCACCTGGGTGTGGAGTGATTTCTTTCTTGCGCTCATCCTTATCTACTCACCGGAAAAGCTGCTCGCGACTCAACGAATCCCGCTGATGCGAGGTGTTTACCATGTTGACTGGGGACTGCTTTCGGCCGCGTCTTTGCTCGTCATGACAGTTCCCGTTCTCATTTACGTCCTCTTGCAGAGATATTATGTAAGGGGAATGGTAGGATGGACAATCAAATAGAATACTATGAAATGAGGGAATTGGATGAACGGTCAATTCCCTCTTTGTATTATTACATCTATCGACACTATTCGCACAGCAGCACTATTAGGTCGTTGACATTCGTGCCCGTCGGGCCCGTCTTGAATAGATCCCCTGATTTGTCCAGAGCGTGGTAGGAGTCGTTATCGAGAAGGAACAGTTGCGGATCTATTCCGGCATCGATCATTCTGCTCATAGAGTTTCCATCGACAATTGCTCCAGCCGCATCGGTAGGACCATCAATGCCGTCTGTACCTACACATGCGAGTGTTACGTTCTGCATTCCATCTGCTGCGATTGCAAAGGCGAGAGTCATCTCCTGACAACGGCCTCCGAGACCTTCTCCCCGAACATGCACTACCGTTTCGCCACCTAGTATCAACGCCGCAGGTCTCTTTGTAGGTCTGTTGAAGCGCTCTTCTCTTGCGATTGCGGCCAAGAAGACTCCGGCATCTCTCGCTTCGCAATCTAGTGAGGTGGTGACTATTGAAGAGTTGTAGCCCAGCTCTCTAGCAAATGTCGCTGCCGATTCGCAGGCTCTTGTGATGCTTCCGATTATCTCGGTCTGAACGTTGTGAAGTCTATCAGGGGTCTCCTTCTTCAGTGCTTCAACAACTTCGGGCCTGAGATTGAGCGCATACTTCTCGATCACGGCAAGTGCTTCTTCGCTTGTACTGCTGTCAGGATAGGTCGGCCCGGACGCTATCGAATCCAAGCGATCGCCAAGAACGTCTGAAAGAACAAGTGTATATATCTGTGACGGAGCGACGAGCCTTGCAAAACGGCCGCCCTTCACTGAAGAAAGTCGTTTTCTTACTGTGTTGATCTCGACGATACTGGCACCGGAGCGGAAAAGCTTGTTGTTAACCTCCACAAGATCTTCGAAAGCAACGCCATCGGCAGGCTTTTCGAACAGTGCCGATCCTCCCCCCGATATAAGAAAGAGGATTTTATCGGGCTTGCCGGATTCAATTAACTTCAGCGCATGATCGGTAGCTTCGACTGTCTTCCTATCTAGAATCGGGTGCCCCGCTTCAAATATCTCTATGCCTTCGATTTCTCCTTGACTGTAGCCATATCTAGTAATGACTACACCGCGTTCGATTTCATCGCCGAGCTTCTCCTTTGCTGCCTTGGCCATTCTCCATGCTGCCTTTCCAATCGCAAGAAGAAATACCGGACCGGTTAGCCCCGCCTTTTCGATCGCCTTTTTTACCGAGCTCTCAGGTTGAACGGCTTCGATCGATTTCTCGATTATGTACTTCACATCTTCTCTAAGTTCTCTCAAAACAATCCTCCTCAATAGCACCGAAAAAGAATCTGTCCATAGTGGAAATGCTAGTCTGATTCAATTCTATACTAGTTAAGAAAATTCATCGTTATGAACAGGTATTCTTGCGCTCCTCTGACTTGTATTAAGCAGTTGCAGTAAATAGATTAGAACCTAAACTGGTTGCTTGATGGAGACTTTTTCCAGGAAACCAGCCGGCCTACAATGAGAATAGTCTGCAGCACATATAAGCACAAATCAAAGAAAAAGACGGTGCATACACACCGTCTTTTCTCATCTCTGAAAGGCTCAGAGAAGTATGGTCAAGTATAGATATGGCCCGGGGAGGAAGTTGTATAGCAAACTAAGTCCTGCACTGAGAATTATATTATCAACCGGCCTCAGAATGAATTCCCATCCTCTGCCGAACACAGGGATGAAGAATAGGAACTTCCCATCGAAAGTATAAGCGTTTAGCTCATTTGGTGTCATCGGCTTTTCGTAGTAAGTGCTTGACTGGAATAGATAGAAATCCATTCCCTCGTAGCCGGTGATGTTTCCTGCTAGATCATACACTACATCTCCATACAGGCCCTGGCCGAGAATGAAGTTCTTCGGAGCGGCCACAAAAACAGATGCAACCAGAAGAACTGCCACAAGAATAAGGACTTTTTTCATCAAATTACCCCCTTTTAAGTGATATCGAACCTATCCTACTTACTGATTTTACACTTAATGGCCTCATTAAGTCAACGTATGTTCATTCTCCAGAAGCAATTTTTAGCATACAGCAAGGATGATAACAGTTAGGGTTCAAACCACTCCAGTCCATCGAATGAGTACCGGGCGAGGTCGATATTGTCATCCCTGATCCTGTAATACCATGACGTGAAAATACTTTCAGTTGAACCGGAACTGGAAAACTCAATCTGTGCCTCGTAAGAGTACTCTCCCCAATCAACTTCCGCGTATTCAACGGCTACTAACTCCAAGTGGTCAACTTTCACCTCTCCTGAAAGCACGTGTTGGTTGACGAACAAAATAGCGGTCTCTTCTATAGCGGGATAAACCATCTCGGGGTCGAATTCTTCGACCAGGCCTCTTGAAGAGAGCAGCATAATAACCACTGCCAGGACTATCACAGCGACTATCGTGTATTTCTGCAACACGGCTTTGATCTCGCTGTCTTGTTGATTCTCTACTTGAAGCTCTTCAGATTCTTCGTTCTTCTCATGTTCGCTCAAAAAAATAGACCCCTTTCGGGGTCAATTATACATATCTGTCAATCAAAAAACTACCGCGACATTCAGTCTCACCGAACTCAAGACAGACGATAGAATCGCTGAAGGTGACTCGAAGAAAAAGCCCAGAACGGTTAATGGTGAAGCAGAAACACCTGCTCCGACCAGAAGTGTCTGGTTGTTCTGAAGCACCAGTGCGTAATCAAAGCCGACTCCAACGTATGGGAAGATAACAACATTCGTTCCAAATTCATAGTAGAGATTAATCTTCTGAAGCTCGAGTGGACTAAAATAGGTCTTCCATGTCCAGCCCAAGCCCAGGTTAGGACCCGTCCATCCCGTTATGTTTCCAAAAACGTCTAGCTTTGCCTCTCCATAGACGGGAAAGTGCAGACCCGCTACCAGTGGCTTACCATGAGCCTTATCGGGCCAAACGATTAGTGGTTCGGAAAAAACGGCGATAGCCAGACCAAGAACAACAGCTAATAACAACAGTTTCTTCACTTCTATCCCTCCTTTGCAACGCGCGAACTCGACCTAAGTACATACCAATTATACAACATTACCCGACCGTTATCAGCATTAGGACCACTGTATAGAAATATAATAGCTCTGAGGACTAAAGCAAAAGAAAGGTCTAATGGATCTCAATTTGTAGCCGATCAAGTGTATTGATGATAGAATTTCTTAGACATATTCATTCATCGCGGAGGAGTGTTGTCTTGGGCAAGATTATTGTTTTGGCCGGGAATGTTGGCGCGGGTAAGTCTACTATAGCGAGCGCTATTGCAGAAGGTCTTGGATTCAGTATTCACTACGAATCCGTTTCCGACAATCCCTTCCTCGAGGATTTCTATTACGATCAAAAGAGATGGTCATATCATCTCCAAACATACTTTCTATTTCACAGGTACTGTTCTCTGAAACAGGCTGAAGAGAAAGACAACACCGTCTTCGATCGTTCGATATATGAAGACAGAGAGATTTTTGCTCGCAACCTTTTTGAGACCGGGAAGATGTCTCAAAGGGAATTCGCAGCTTATGTGACAATGTTCGATTCAATGATAAAGTACTTGAAGAAGCCTGACTTGCTGGTCTATATCGATGCGGACGTCGATACGATTCTTGCCAGGATAAGGCGGAGAGGAAGACAGATGGAGACTGCAGTTCCAATAGCTTACTGGGAGCAGCTCGACAGGTTGTACTCGCAATGGATTGAAGAATACGACCTTTCTCCGGTCTACAAGATAGATGCCAGATCTGTTGATATCGTCATTAATCCAGAGAAGACAGAGAGAATCATAGGCGAAATAAAGAGAATCCTGTAGAGGCGCTGTTCATTCCTTAACAGATTTGCAGAAATCGTAACTTGACATTCTGTACAAGATGTTGATACTATCAATTATCAAAACACTACGAAGGTGATCTGTGTGAGAGTTAGTTCGAATTCATTCTTTATGACAAACAAGCTTCATCATCACAGACTGTGGCGCCCGGTTGAGGGAGGCGGCACCTTCTAGTCGTGCTCTCTTAAGGAAATCAACAGACCGGGCTTATGGCCCGGTCTTTTTTTATTGGAGGTGTGGAATGAAGAAGTTCCTGGTACTTGCGGTTTTGATCTGTATGACAATGGCATTTGGAAGTCTGATCGACGACGTTAGGCAAAGAGGTGTTCTGAGAGTTGGGCAGGACGCAGGTTATATGCCCCTTTATGGAACCAATCCCGATGGCGAACGAATCGGTTTGGAAGTGGAGATCCTCGAGAGGATGGCCGAAATCCTTGGCGTGAAACTGGAATTCGTAGTTGTGAACTGGGATGGAATAATCCCTGCTCTGATGTCAAACAAATTCGACATAATCTGGTCTGCAATGACTATAACTCCGGAAAGGGCTCTGAGAGTGAACTTCTCTGATCCCTATCTGACAGTGGGTCAGATAATTCTCTACAACACAAACAGGTACACGGTTCCACCCACCGAGGAAGACCTGGACAATCCCGATGTCAAGATCGCTGTACAACTTGGTTCGACGGGCGCAGAAGCAGCAACCAGACTCCTCTCCAATGCCCAGATCTTCATGTTTGAGACGATCGACGAAGCTGCCTTCCAGGTCGCTTCCGGAAGGGCCGACGCAATGATCTTTGACTCCATTTATGCAAGATTTATGGCAAAGAAATACGATCAGCTCGATGTGACGGAAGAACTACTGACAAGAGAGGACTTTGGCGTAGCAATTGCAAACGGAGACTTTGAAACACTTCAGTGGTTGAACACCTTTATTCAGTGGGTAAAGACAACTGGAACACTGGAAGAGCTTGAAAACTACTGGTTCGTGGAATACCAGCCGGAGTTCTAAGGAAAGAATTATGACAAGAGCGATGTCGAAAATCATTCTGGGAGTAATAGTCGCAGGAATGCTCTGGTTCTCCTATTCATCAGTCTCAGCTGTGTATCCTTTTAACTGGAGATCGCTTGCCAGGTATTACAAACTCTTCATCGAAGGGATCGTCACTACTCTCCAGCTAAGCGTCATCGCTCTTGCTCTTGCAGTAATCGTGGGAATTGTGGTAGCACTTGCACGAGATTCAAAAGTCAATCTGCTGCGTGACGCGGGGACTCTCTATGTTTGGTTCTTTAGAAACATGCCGTTACTGGTGGTCATTCTTCTAGTCTACTACGGCTTCGGTTCTGCAGTTAACATCGATAGATTCTGGGCGGGAGTTGTCTCTCTTTCTTTATTTGAGGGAGCATACGTAGGCGAGATCTTTAGAGCGGGGATAGCCGCAGTTCCTTCTGGAGAGAAGGAAGCCGGAGAGGCCATGGGACTCTACAGAAGTCAGATAATGTTCTCTATAGTCTTTCCACAAGCCTTTAGAATCTCAATTCCCCCTCTAATCGGACAACTCGTAACGCTCATCAAGGACAGCTCGTTGGTGTCGGTCATAGCCCTTGGCGATCTCACGATGCGCGCCAGACAGGTGGGAACACAGACTTTGGCAGTGTTTGAAGCGTATATCTTACTTGCCGCCTGTTACCTGTTTATGACATCGCTGATCTCTCTGGTAGGAAGGATACTTGAAAGGAGGCTTGCCATTCCATGACAGAAAGAAACGTAATTTTGAAGCTCTCGAACCTCTCAAAATCATTCGATGGGCTGTCTGTCTTGAAAAACGTCTCGTTCGACGTCAAAGAAGGCGATGTGATAGCTGTCCTGGGTTCTTCTGGTGCGGGAAAGACGACCCTACTCCGATGCATTAACAACCTAATAACCCCCGATGAAGGCGAGGTCTTCTTTAAGGGGAGACAGGTAGAGAGAACGAGACAATCAATTAGATCTTTCAGATCAAAGGTTGGATTCGTATTTCAGAGGTTCAATCTGATTAGTCATTTGAGGATTGTCGATAACGTTGCTCTGCCTCTCGTGAAGGTCAACGGTATGAAGTGGGCAGATGCAAGAAAGGCCGCCGAAATTCAACTCAGGCAGGTGAATCTTGGCGAAAAACTTACAAGTTACCCTTCTCAGCTTTCCGGTGGACAGCAACAGCGAGTGGGGATAGCCAGAGCGCTCGTCATGAATCCCGACATTGTTCTCCTAGATGAACCCACATCGGCCCTAGACCCGTCTCTTGTAGGCGAAGTAATGAGAGTAATCAGAAGGCTCTCCTCAGAAGGGAGGACGATGATAATCGTCACCCATGAGACCGAATTTGCAAAGCATATAGCAAATCGCGTAATCTTTTTGAAGGACGGCGAGATAACTGCCGATTCTTGTCCGAAAGAATTCTTCGAGTCGAAATCAGACGATGTAACCGAGTTCTTGACAGACCTTTCGGCAATTGTATAGCACTTTCCTGCAATGAGGGTTTCTTCCGTGATCTCTCGCAAAAAAAGACGTAAGAGGCCAGAGGGAAGAGGTTGGAAGAGCGGGAAGAGGAGAGAGGAAGAGGAGGAAGAGAGAGAGAAAGAGAGGGCGAGAGGACGCGAAAAACAGTACAGACGTCAGGAGCCCTTCAGGAGAACATGCCACTGCATGACCATCTGAGTTGCTCCATGTCTTCACCGATACCTTAATGAATCTGAAAACCTCTTCAGGTTCTGTCTCTTCTTTTGTGTAAACCCCTTTTTTGTAATGGGTTTAAGAATCAGCTTATGTACTTAGCTAATCTTTCATACTTTATCACAAGTTGAGTTAGGATCTTTGACCATTCAAGGGTTCTTACTGTCCATTTCTTTGTTATATTTATTATTGCTAGATAAGCCATCTTTAAGAGAGAAGTATCCGTAGGAAAGACTCCTTTGTTCTTCGTTACCTTCCTCAGTTGTCTATTAACTGATTCAATGGGATTAGTTGTATAAACCAATCTTCTCAGTTCCTCTGGATATTGAAAGAAGGTTGAGAGAGATTCCCAGTTTTCCTTCCAGCTTTTTATTGACAAGTGGTATTTGTCACCCCACTTCTCTTCTAATGCAAGCAATGCATTCCATCCTCGTCTTTTCGTGAGCGAAGCGAACATCTCGACAATGCTCTTTCTCGATGCGCATTCTTAGGCGAAGATCTTCCCCGCGAAGCGGGCATTGCGACCTGGCATGATCCTCGCCAGCCTTGCGTCCCGGCATGATCTTCGCCGGCATTGCGACCTGGGCCGTTCTTGCCCAGCCTTGCGTCGGATGTTTCATTCCAGCATCACTTCCCCGGATGTTCCTCCGGGCATCACTTCCGCCGATGCTTTTCGGCGCATCACTTCCTGCCGAAGGCAGCAATGCGTCTCCGGATGCTCTTCCGGGCATTGCGACAACGCACTTTCTCGTCTTATCTCGATCTCATTCGTCAACGGCATGTTTTTTTTTCGGGAGTTGCCTCTTGCATGTTGATTTTGGAGCTCATGAATGGCAAACTATAGTAGACACATCAAGCTGGAGGATTTCATGAGAAGGGTATGGTTGACAATCATGGTATGTACTGGTATTCTTTTGACTTCGCCTGTATTGATTTCGAGAGAGATCAAAACGATTTTCGTCACCGCTCCTGCAAGCTTTCCCGAAAGAGCAAAGCTTGAGAGCGGCGTTAACGCTTTGAGAAGTGTTGGATACCGTGTTGTAGTTGGAAGAAGCTGCCAGGTATCGCTTTCGTCTAGAGAAAAGGCTAATGAGCTGAACGAAGCCTTCGCAAATCCAGAATATGATGCGATTATCACTGCCAGAGGAGGTTATGGCTCGTATAACCTTCTGGACTGGCTCGATTGGGGCTTGATCGCTTCAAACCCGAAGCCCCTGGTTGGCTACAGCGATATCACCGCACTGCTTCTTTCGATCTATTTCAAGACAGGTCTAACGACGTTCCACGGACCTATGGTTGCGGTCGAGCTTGGATCGGACACCCAGTCAGTCCAAAACATCGCAGCGATATTCAACGGAGAGAGGACTATTCGTTTCAATTACCAGTCCATTCCAGTAATTGAAGGCAAGATGGCCGGAAGGCTTATACCGGCAAATCTTTCTTTGTTTCAGACCCTTCAGGGGACTGAATATCTGGGCTCGCTGAAGGACGCTATCCTGGTGCTTGAGGATGTAAGCGAGACAAAAGAATCACTTGAGAGAATGATTTGGAATATTGCACATCTAGATGACTTTTCGTCACTCAGAGGTGTTGTTTTTGCGGGATTCACGGAGATCAAGAACGGCGATCTAGACGACATAAAGAGGGTGATACACGACTATTTTCTGGACAAAGAGATTCCTGTCTGGATCGGTTTGCCAAGTTACCACGGGGACTTCCCAAAGGTTGTACTTCCCGTAGGTCAGTGGGTGGAAATAGACATGGAGAAGGGGACAATCGAGATTCTTCCAGTTCCCGAGGCAAGAATAAAATAGAAAAAGAGCGTCCTGCGCTCTTTTTCTATACTATGGAGTCTAGTCAATCGTAGAAATAGTTTCTTGCCGCGTGGTAAATCGCTATTGATCCATCGGCCGCTGCCGTAACTATCTGTCTAACCTCTTTTTCTCTTACATCACCAATTGCGTAGACGGCCTTCTTGTTTGTCTCCATGAAATCGTTTGTCTTGACATAACCGAACTCGTTGAGCTCCACCTTTCCTTTCAAGAACTGAGAGTTCGGAATTAGCCCAATGAAAACAAATACTCCATCCACCTCAAGCGGAGTTATTTCGCCAGTGTCGACACTCCTGATGTTCAACCTTCTCAGCTGAGAATCGCCTTCAACTGAATCTACTACTGAACTGAAAACATACTCAACCTTACCTGTGTCGTTCAGCTTTTTCTGCAGAAGTTTGTCGGCAGTTAGCTTCGGGAGATTCTGAATCACTGTTATCTTGCTAACCATTTTGCTCAGATAAAGCGATTCATCGAGAGCACTGTTCCCTCCGCCAATTACAGCGATGTGTTTATCGGAAAAGAAGTGTCCGTCACAAGTTGCGCAATAGCTTATTCCTCTTCCCTTGAATTCTTCTTCGCCTTTCACGCCGAGCTTTCTCGGATTCGATCCTGTGGCGAGTATAATGACCTTCGACATTATCTTCTTTCCATTGTCAAGGACAACCGCTTTCTCCTCTTCATCAATTTCTAGATCGACAACCTCACTATATGTGAAAGGCACGTCAAAAGCTCTCGCGTGTTCAGCCATCTTCTCACTCAGTTCCATTCCGCTGATACTGGTGAAACCCGTCCAGTTCTCAACTGCCCGGGTATTGTTCATCTGCCCGCCATCCAGCGCCTTCTCGATGATCAAAGGACTCAGTCCTGCCTGAACGGCATAAATTCCCGCAGTGATTCCGCTAGGACCTCCTCCAATAATAACTACATCATAAGAGTCTCTCAAAACGGATTTCTTTGCGCTGCCAAGTTCGAAGAATGACATTCTGCTCCTCCTTATACGGCCTTCAATACCTGATCTACGTACTGACCTTCCGGATAAGCTCCAACGAAAGTCACCTTGTCGTTAATCACAATCTGTGGTACAGAAGAGACACCGTACTTCTTTGACAGTTCCGTGAACTCATTCGCTTCAACCATGTATGCAGTAATATTCTTGTTTGCCATAGCAATATTGTGAGCCGTGATAACGGCCCTGGGACAGTACGGGCAAGTAGTGGTCACAAAGACCTTTATGTCTACAGGCGAACTTATCGCTTCAATCTTCTTGATCGAGTCCTCAGAAAGCTCTGGAAGTGCTCCCTTAGAAAAAGAGACAATGTCCTGCAAAAGCGTGCCGAACTCATGACCGGCCGGTATGCCGAGGAACCTTACTCCCTTGTCATCTCCGTCCGGATTGAGCAGAACTATACTAGGAGCTAGATCAATGCGATACTTATCGGCCATTTCCGATTCAAGATTATGAACTTCGAAGGTTATCTTTCCTTCAATTTCCGAGAGTTCTTTCAACATCTGTTCGGCAGTGGAACAGTAATCGCAGTTCTTGTCACTCTTGAAGAGAAGTGCCTTTACAGGACCTTCCATGCTGCCAAAGACCTCTTTAACCTGTTTTATTGTATTGTCCGGAAATAACTTTGCCATAACTATACCTCCTTGGAATTCCGTATTATGCATACCCTATAGGGGTATGATATCATCTGTATGTTACTCTTCCTTTGACAGCTTGTTTACAGAACTGTCGCCAAACCATCTGCTTACGCCAACGGTCAGGCAGATGACTGTGAATAGAAGCATTATCTGCAGCCATTCGTCGGGATAGAAATACTTTAGGTGGTCAGATAAGAACCTTATGACAGTTGCGATCGCAGAAAAGGTAAGGATGCAGTCGGCCAACTTCCATTTTCCCTGTACGATGAGGTATTTCTTGAAGAACTCCTGACGCGTATACCCCATGGAAAGAAACAACATACGAAATGTGTCATCGTATCTCGACATGTGTCTGCCTAACGATCCATATACATAGAGATAGGCGATCAGGAAGAGGACTAGATTGTGAAGTCTGTAATTATCCGTGAATAGCATAGTACTTAGAAAGATGAATCCATTTGCAAAGGCAATGTTCATAAACAGAAGAAAGAAAGTCGGTTTTCTTATTTGACGCTGAAAGGCAAAAACTGAGGCCACCGAAAGGACGGTGGCCAACACAGTAATAATTAAGAAACTCAGAAAAATGTGAACAATATCACTGACTAACAATCAGATCACTTCTTGCTTACCTTCTCATTGCCGTCTGAACTGTCTTTCCCTTCTCTGAAGATCTCCGCCATTGCACCTATCGAGCTAAGCATTGCACTGCTCTCATAAGGCAAGAAGACCTTGTTTGCCTTACCATCTGCAATCTGCTTAAGGGACTCCAGGTATCTGATAGCAATAACGTCTTTCGTCGGATCACCCTCATGAATGGCCTTGAAGACGTTAACTATAGCGTTAGCCTGACCCTCGGCCTCTGCTATCAGCTTGAACTTGTTGGCTTCTGCGACTCTCTTTATTGATTCGCTCTGACCTTCGGCCTGAAGTATCGCGGACATCTTATCGCCTTCGGCTTTCGTTATCTCCGACTGCTTATAACCTTCGGCCTCCAGAATGACGGCTCTCTTGGTTCTCTCAGCCTTCATCTGCTTGGACATGGCATCCATTATGTCCTGAGGTGGATCGATCTTCTTGATCTCAACTCTAGTGACCTTGACTCCCCACTTGTCCGTGGCTTCGTCAAGTACCTCTCTCAGAGTAACGTTTATTCGCTCTCTTGAGGTAAGTGTCTGGTCCAGCTCCATCTCACCGATAACGTTCCTTAGGTTTGTCTGAGCCAGCTTTATGGCTGCGATCTCGAAATTAGCGACGTTGTATACGACCCTGAATGCATCGGTTATCTGGAAGTATATGATAGCGTCAACGGTGACGACAACGTTATCCTTTGTTATGACCTCTTGAGGTGGCACGTCGATAACTGTCTCTCTGAGATCGACCTTTACCATCCTTTCAATAAACGGAATTATGAACTGAAGACCCGGTTCTGCATCTCTTCTGTACTTTCCGAGTCTCTCTACCAGTCCCTTCTCGAACGGACGGATAATCTTTATTCCTGAAGCTGCAATGATGAATATTACTGCTGCAAGTATCAACCAAAAAACCATTTCTGATCCCCCTTTCTATCATTCACTGAGTGTTATCGTTTACTCTCTCGACATAGACCAGAGTACCTTCCAGTCTCACCACTTTCACCACGGTATCCACCGGTATTACTTCACCGTTAATCGAGTTGGCTCTCCAGTCTTCTCCTTCTATCCTGACCCTGCCTTTTTCCAGCACCGGGTTAATCTCGACCATCACACGTCCCAAAGAGCCCACCATTCCGTCTATGTACATCTTCCTCGGCGAATCACCTTTTGAAAGCCTTCTGGCAATCGGTCTTGTTAGAAGCACCAACAAAGAGCTGCTTACTGCAAAGACAAGTACCTGCCAGCCGAAACCGAAAGAAAACATTGATGCCAGACCTGCGAGAAAGGAACCAATAGAAAACCACAGAAAGAAGAACGTAGGAGTAATTATCTCTGCCACGAGTAAGACAACGCCGAAAATCATCCAGCCTATGTAGCCCATTCTTTACCTCCTCCCGGAGTACTCAGAACAACCTTACAGTTCAAAAACATGTTCCGGGTGAACAAGAAACACCTCAAGTTCGGAACCGTCAAGTTCCTTCTTAATTATATTATGCCATTTTTTCATCTTGGATGTGTACCGTCCCGATATATGATACAATATCAATCTCTTTATACCCTTGCTATTTCTCACACTGTCGATTACTTCCTCAATGCTGGAATGATTCTGATTCCTTCTATCCTTCCCGACCAGAAAAGTGCACTCATGGAGCAACGTCTCCGAATCGGCAATAACCTCGGGAGGAAGTGCGAATGTGTCTCCACTGATGGTCACGATCTTCTTAAGATAAGTGTCAGTAATCTCTTCTCTACCTTTCTCACTGACTACACCGGCAATCTCCTTTGATGAGAGACCGGCGTATTCCTCTTTTAGCTTCTTTCTCTCTTCATAGATATGGTAACCGTAGCTGATCTCGCCGATTGTATGTTTCACTCTGAAGGGAGTAACATGTCTCCTGAAGCTGCCTGCAGTTCTAAGATACACTTCATCTCCGACGTTTATCGGGTTGACTATCATGTTATATCTTAATCGAGGATTCATTCCAATGATAAAATCGAGGTAAGCTTCGATAGCTCGATTGCCCGAGGGGAAACTAATTCTCAAAGGCTTGTTCCGGTCGCCCATTGCCGTGTTTCGGGTATTTATCAGGCCCCAGAGTCCGGAAATGTGATCGACATGACCGTGGGTAAGGAAGATATCTTTTATCGCATAGACGCTGTTGCCAAGAACAGTGGATATACCCTCTCCCACATCGAAGAGTATCCTTTCGGGTCGATATAGAATCCATGTTGAGTAGAGAGCCTTCGAGAAAATCTGAAACTCCAAATCAGTCTTCCTCCAGCCCTTCCACTTTCAATGCAATCTTTCCTTTAACATTTCCCGGAAGCTTAACATCTATCTTGTATTCACCAGTCTGTTTGATATGTTCCTCTAGCTCTATGTTCTTCTTATCGACCACAAGACCAAGCAAACTCTTGATGTGGCTGGAAATATCTCCGGAGGTGACTGCTCCAAATAGCTTGCCGCTAGATCCGGACTTAGCCTTTATCACGAAGTGGTGTTTCTGGAGCTCGTGCAACAGATCTTCACTGGCCTTCTTTATTCTTTCTTCCTTTTCTTCCTGCTGTTTCTGAATGTGCTTGAGCTTTGCCATCTCTTTCTGATTGGCTTCAACTGCAAACCCCTTTGGAATAAGGAAGTTTCTACCGTAACCATCAGATACGTTCTTCACTTCACCGGCTTTTCCAACGTTGTTTACGTCTTTCAGAAGAATCACCTTCATAAGAAACCTCCTTTTAAAAAAGGGAGGCTATTCGCCTCCCTGACTGACTCTATCACTCTTTTGTGTAAGGAAGCAGCGCCATGAATCTCGCCCTCTGAATCGCTTCCTTCACCATCCTCTGGTGTTTCGCGCAGTTACCTGTAATCCTCTTTGGGATAATCTTGCCCTTTTCGGTAACATAGTCGCGCAACAAAGAAGTGTTCTTATAGTCAATGTACTTTGTCTTTGTACCGCAGAGTCTGCACTTTCTTCTGCTTCTTCCTCTTCGCCTATTATCTTTTACCATAATCTTCCACCTGCCTCAAAATGGGATATCGTCGCTTCCGGAGTCACCCGTGTCGCTTCCAAAGAAAGTAATGTCATCGTTTCCAGTGCTCTCAACCAAATCATTATCCTGAGTCGATCTCTCAAAACCTCCAGAACTCTGTTGAGCCTGTGCCTTTGTCTCCATGAATCGTATGTTGGAGGCGGCAACCTCGGCCATTGACCTCGATTCACCGTCCTGCGTCTTCCACTTGTTAATTCTGAGAGAGCCCTCTACAAGTATAAGTCTGCCTTTCGTTAAATAGTTGCCAACGAACTCCGCTGTTTTTCCAAAGGTCACAATCCTTATGAAGTCGGTACTGTCGTTATTGGATGACGCGACATTTCTGTCAACTGCAAGAGTGAACGTTGCAATTTGAGTGCCACTGGCAGCGAACTTGATCTCCGGATCGCGAGTTAGTCTACCTATCAAGACAACATGATTGTAGCTAATCGACATTTCTTACTCCTCCGTCTGCTTTTCTTCTTCAGTAGTTTCTACTTCAACGGCGACCGCTTCTTCAGTTGCTGTATCTTCAACCGGTGTTTCTTCTGACTCAGCATTCTGAACGCTTTCTTCAACCACCGGCTGTTCTGCCGCTTCGTCTTTTTTCAGCAAAGCTTTTTTCTCCGCCTTTTCAAGATCTTCTCTCCTGAATGTCTGCCATCTGAAAACTTCAGGGGTGATACCAAAGAATCTCTCGAGGATATCAACCGATTCGGGGTCAGCCTTGAACTGAATAACCGTGTAGTCGCCTTCGCTGAAGCCTTTTGTAACCCTGTAAGCTAGTTTCCTGACACCCCATCTGTCGAACTTCTCGATTGTTCCTCCGACTCGTTCAACAATATAGTCTCTAACCTTTTCAGCCATCGCATTCCGATTCTCTTCATCTAGCTTCGGCGAGACTATGAACATAGTTTCGTAGATCCTGCTCATTAACTTCCTCCTCCCTTGGTCTGTGGCCTTGCCTTCTGCGGCAAAGCGGGAATTCAACGCATAGAATTATAACACAATGCCCGAATTCTTCAAGTCCGATCGATGACTTGTACACTAAATACGCTACAGGCAACGGAGATAACTCAAACTATTCATCTGCTAAGGCTTCGCAGTCTCTTATCATGTAAACTGTATTTGTTAAACAATGAAGTACCAATCCTCACCTTTAGGAGGCGTCTCTTATGAAGACCGCGATAATCTACTCGACTTGGAGCGGAACTGTGGAAAAGTGTGCAAGCGAAATCTCAAAGAAACTCTCTGAGGAACCAGAGATAATCAACATCAAGAAAGACCCATCTCCGAAACTCAAAGAATTCGATGCCGTGATCGTTGGGGCATCGATCAGAATCGGCAAGGCAAACAAGGAGATAACGGAATTTGTGAGAAGGAACCTTGAAGACCTTAAGTCGAAGAGGCTTGGAGTATTTCTCTGCATGGGTTCAGGAGAAGAGAACTTTGAAGAGTACCTCTCTCAGAACTTCCCTAAGGAGTTTCTTGACAAATGCAAGACAAAAGGGTTTTTTGGTGGCGAGTTCAATCTAGAAAGACTGGGTTTTCTTTCAAGAATGATGCTGAAGGCAGCTTCGAAAGGTAAGCCTCAGCCCCACATTGTTTCAAGCAACATCGATAAGTTTGTCAAGGACTTTGAGGCTTAGCCAGCTTTGCTATAATACAGCCGAACAATAAGTTACTGAAATTCATCTTCCGGAGCAAAGACGATGAAACTGATGTACCTTACCAGAGTACCCATATCGATAGGGATTGCAGTTGCAGCACTGAACGTAATCGTCATGGCGCTTATCTTTCCGAGGCTTGAAGAGGGACTGAAGGAGCTCGACACACTTGAGTTCGCACCGCTAAATCTATCTCAATTAACCGATGGAGACTATGAAGGAAATTTCGCGGCAGAGATAGTAGGGGTGACAGTAATCGTCATGGTCTCCGGACACGAAATCAAATCGATTGAAATAGTGAGACACAATCACGGCAGAGGAAAATCGGCAGAGGCAATCATCGCCTCCTTAATTGAGAACCAATCTGTCGAGGTCATTGTAATCTCGGGCGCCACTTACAGCAGCAAGGTTATTTTGAAAGCCATAGAGAATGCCACAACATAAACAGATAGAAGACTTATCTGACGGTCTACTTCTCTTCTTTCAGACTGAACCCTTCCATGATAGTTCTCTGGAAAAGCAGCAGCATGATCAACGGAGGAATCATGGCGATTATGGCTCCGGCCATAATGATATTCCATTCGGCCGCTTGAGCTTCACTTGCAAGAAGCATCTTTATTCCTATCTGTACAACACGCATGTTATTGCTGTTGGTAACTATCATAGGCCACAAGTACTCGTTCCACATATATGTGAATTCAATCAGAAACAACGCCCCGACATTAGTCTTTGAAAGCGGGATCAACACATTGAACAGAAATCTCATGGGTCCGGCTCCATCGATCCTAGCAGCGTCGGAAAGCGAAGGTGGAACAGTCATGAATAGCTGTCTGAAAAGCAGAGTTCCAGTCGCGCTGGCAAAAAACGGTATCGTGAGAGCTCTATATGAATTAATCCAGCCAAAAGTTCTCATCAGCTCATAAGTCGGTACAATTCTTATCGGTAGCGGAAGCATGTGGGTAATCAGAATTATCGCAAAGAAGAAATACTTTCCTTTGAAGTTCCCGAAATAGGTGAAAGCAAAGGCAGCGAGCATCGAAAGAAATATCTTTGCAAATGCCACGGTAATCGAAATGAATGCGCTGTTGAAGATCAATCTTCCCATGTTGACGGTCTTCCAGGCCGTCGAATAGTTATCGAATGCGTGAATGCTTGGGATGAACTTAGGAGGGAATGAGTAGGCTTCCTTCTCGTTGAATGTGCTCATAGTGAAGGCATAGTAAATCGGAAACATTATTGCTATGAGCGCGATTGTCAGAAAAAGATAGCTCAGAAAGATCGATGATTTTCTCTGCTTCATCTAGTTCACCCCACGATCATCCATAGAAGACCTTTTGCTCGGCAAATCTGAACTGAAGAACAGTCAAGATGGCTACAAAAACGAAAAGCACTATTGATTGAGCGGATGCAAAGCCCGTATCAAGGTTTATGAATCCGTCTCTGTAAAGTTTGTATACAAGGACTTGCGTGGCATCTCCCGGCCCGCCCTTTGTCATTATGTCGATCAGTCCGAAGACCTGAAAGAAGGCGTACAGCATGTTCATTATCAGCAGGAAGAAAGTGGTCGGCGACAACAGCGGAATTGTGATCTTAAAGAATCTCCGAACGCTAGATGCGCCATCTATAGCAGAAGCCTCAATCAATTCTTGAGGAATCGTTTGGAGTCCTGACAAGAAGAAAATTATATTATAACCAAGCATTTTCCACGAAGCTGCAATGATTACTGCAACGAGGGCAACTTTCCCATCCATCATCCAGTTAACATTAGCTCCAAAGATCGCCTTCAGCAAGAATGTAATCGGGCCGCTCGAAGGGCTGAACATCAGTGCCCAAATCGTACCTGCTATTGCCGGTGAAATCGCATAAGTCCAGATGAAAAGAGTTCGATATACTTGCAGCCCCTTCAGCTTCTGATTCAGAAGTACCGAAAGCAGCATTCCCAAAGTCAGACCGATCACTACGACGAAAACCGCAAAGATTAGCGTTATAACAAGGCTGTTGATGTAATCTGAAGATTTGAATAGCTTGGTGAAGTTGTACCATCCCACGAATATCAGTTTGTCGCCAAAAGGAGAGACCCTGAAAAAACTCAGGTACAGCGACTGAATAGTAGGAACAACCAAAAAGATGATGACCACGACCAATGAAGGCAGAAGTAGCAAGTATGGTAAGAGCTTGTTTGGAAAACGACTATGCATGCCTCATCACCGTCCGGAAAATACTAAAGATCCCCTGACATTTCTGTCAGGGGATCCAAAAAAAACTACTTGCCGTAGATCAATGTGTATTCTTCAAGTATCGTGTTCGACTTTTTTGCCGCATCGTCGAGAATTCTCTTCGCTTCTGCTTCGAAATTCGTTCCGGTGTACTGTATAGCCTTTTCAATAGCCCCATCAACGACATCTCTGATGGCGACGAAATTGCCGAGTCTCACTCCCTGAGCCTCGGGAATTCTCGTTCCCGAAAGTATCTGAAGGAAGGCGGTAAGGTGATTTGGATTTTCGGCAAACCAACCTTCGTCCATGAGTTTCTTGACTGCACTATTGGTGGTTGGGAAGTAACCCGTCGACTTATGCCACTCGGCAGTAACTTCAGTCTTCATAAGGTACTGGAAGAATTTCCAGATCGCCTCATATTCTTCGTCTGTATGACCCTTCATTACCCATAGCGTTGCACCGCCAATGACGGAATTTCCCTTCGGATAACCTGGTATAACCGGCAGGAAGGTTGTTCCCATCTCGAAATCGGCTTTCGACTCAATTGAGCTGACAGAAGATGTAGACTGAATCAACATTGCAACCTGCTTGGTAAGGAATGCCTGGTTTGCGTCATACTCTCTGCCGCCGTAAAGGAAAACTTTCGCCTGAGCCCATTTTATCCACTCCGCCAGGACCTTGACACCGAAGTCTCCGTTGAAGAAAACCTCCGTCGCTTTGGCGGCTCTGCCGTTCTCATTGTTTGCATAAAACTGGCCATGTACCGAGTGCATCTGCTCGAAGACCCATGCAGGCCAACCAAAAGAGATTCCTCCCTGTGCCGCCCCTGATTCGACTATCTTCTTTCCCATCTCGTATAGTTCATCAAAGGTCGACGGCGGTTTGTTCGGATCGAGGCCAGCGGCTCTGAAAATGTCTTTGTTGTAGTATAGGATGGCACTTGACGAGTTGAAAGAGGCCGATGGGCGAGGGTGCTTGCGAAGAGATTAAGTATAGGATGGCACTTGACGAGTTGAAAGGCATTGAATAGAGCTGGTCGCCCACTGTGTAATAATCGAGAATAGGGCCGATCACGTCTCCCCAATCAAAATCAGGACCGGAAAGCTCAAAGACCGGTTTGATAGCATTGCTGTCAAGCATAGTTTGAAGTCCAACCTCGTAAACCTGTACAACATGAGGCGCATCTCCTGCTCGATACGAAGCGATCGCCTTGGTTAGGGTCTCTGCGTATGAACCGGTGAACTGCGCAACCACCTCAATATCGGGGTTTTCTGCGTTGAATCCCTCTACAATTGCATCAACTGCACCCAATCTGCTGCCACTCATAGCGTGCCAGAAGTTGATTGTAGTCTTTCCGAAAGCAAAGATTGACAAGCTCAGAAGAACCAGTACAAGAAGCTTTTTCATAAGATCCCTCCCTTTTCGAAAATTGAAAACGGCAGAATACCGAAGTAATTATAACACCAAGAGTTCCCCCGAAAGAAGCTCCCTGAGAAGCCAACAGAGTTGGATATCACACGTAAGACCCCGCATATCGCTTCGTTCTCGTTATTTGAAAAGAAAGAACCGCTCACAAACCCTTCCGAAAAACGGATCCACAATTTATCCCGGAGGTCCTTTCAGACTGACATCAAGCAATGAAACATTATTTCGAGAGATACATCTCAGTTCTTGGATCCGGTGGGTTTCATCTGGAATTCGATCGCGATCTTAGAATCGCGAAGTAAACGCCCGTCATTAAGATTGCAGATAGAAGCCCGACAAATCCGAAGAGTCTGAATGCAAAGAAGACTGAGAATTTATCGATAATTATTCCTCCTCCGATTGACCCCACGATGAAAGTCAATCCCGACCTCACAATCCAGAAGACACTCTGAGCAGCAATCATCCGCCTACCCGAAAGACCGTAATGGATGAAGTGAAAAAGGGAGTAATACATTAGAATATACGTCAACCCGTGTAAAGACTCCACCAAATAGAGCGCATATACGTTTGTCGCAAAGGAGACAAGAATCATCCTGACTCCAATTACTGCCATGCCGAATAGCAGGATTTTCATACTGCCGATTTTCTCGATTATCCTGTCGGCAACCAACAAGAAAGGAATCTCTGAAAGAGCGGTAATTGCAAAGACAACCCCCACGACCGACGGATCCATACCGTTCTGTCTTGTGAAGACCGCAATGAAAGAATTATGGAAGGAGTTCAAAGTAATTCCGAAAAACATTCCGACAGTCATCAAAGAAAACTGAAGAAGAGAACCTGCACTGGCAGGGTTTTCCGGGGCTTCAGTTCTCGATTCACCGGGTCTTCTCTTGAGGAACATCGGTGAGAAGGCCAGAACAATGGAGGTGGCTGCAAATAACCAGAAGAAACTGATCCCGACGAGACTGCTTAACAAGAGAGAAGTAACTGCAAACCCAATCGTGCCAAAAAGCCTCACACGATCGAAACGACCTCCAGTAGTCTTAAGAATCGTCATAATAATTGAATCACCCAGCGGAACAACTGCCGAAAAAAAGAGAGAGAAGAGGATCATGAAGAGTAAGGATGTCAAGAAATCGCTGGTGGCAAAAATGGGCCAGATACATACGGCTGAAGAAAGAGATACGATATAATAGATTTTGTTCTGACCAAGTCTAGAGCTGATTTTAAACCACAGGGGGCTGGAAACTAGCGAGGCAACAGGCAGTACCGCCATCAGTATTCCGATTTCGGTTGGTGAATAACCGGAGATGTCGAAATATTGACTAAGCAGATTCTTAGTCGCCAGGCTCGCATATATTAGAGCTTCAAAGAATAGTATATTAAGATTCAACGCAATCTCACCCCACGCAACTAGTGGAAATTATACAACTTGCAATTCAAAAAGATTGAATGGAGTGTGACTATGAGACTTATCTTGAAATCAATGACCATTATCGTCATTCTTCTTATTTCAACGGCACTTTCCGCGACCGTAGAGTTCGATGTACAGGGACACCGCGGCTGCAGAGGTCTCATGCCCGAGAATACTATTGCCGCCTTCACACACGCTCTGAAACTGGGCGTTGACACTATTGAACTTGACACTGTAATCACCAGTGACGGCGTTGTCGTCATTAACCATGAGCCGTATCTGAATCCACAGCGAACGAGAAAGGACGGGGAATTCATAAAGGACCGGTTATTGATAAAAGACCTTACTTTCAAAGAGCTTAGAAAGTACGACATAGGAAGAACTGTCAATCCTGAAGATTGGCCCGAACAACTTCAAATGGATGGACAGGCTATACCCTCTCTCGAAGAGGTTCTTGACCTGGTCCGGCAACACAACGAGAAGTCTGCAAAGGAAGTGAGAGTTAACATAGAGATCAAGCACTTTCCTGAGAGACCTCAGGATACCGTCGATCTTAGAGAACACGTTAGAAAAGTTCTTGAAGTTGTTTCCAGATTCGGCTTCGAAGAACTGTCAACGATACAGTCTTTCAACTGGGAAGCTATCAAGATTTCTAGGGAGTTGGAACCATCCGTTGAAACGGTCGCCCTAATTTCAAGCACAAATCTCGATAAAACTATATGGACTGCCGGTCTGAGATTGAGGAACTTCGGATTCGACATAGGGAAGATGCTTGCCAGTATCGGCTGCAGTGTCATCTCTCCTAACTACACACTCATGACCGAGGGATGGATAGAGAGCGCTCACAGATCCGGACTGAAGATCATCCCCTGGACCGTAAACGAGGTCCCGGAGATGGAGAGACTGATAGACCTTGGAGTAGATGGAATCATTACGGATTATCCCGACAGACTAATAGAACTTCTCTCGAGCAGACAGAAAAGCCTTTCTCATTAGAGAAAGGCCTCTCATAAGAACGTTTTACACATCACCAAGTAGATTATACCGCAACCAGAAGGTTTTTCGTCGCAATTTCAGCCAATATAGATGGTAAAACACACTTGATTATAGACTGAAAGACCTGGTGATGCTTATGAAAACCGAATCAAGGTCTTTGCACTCCAGTGGAAGCAGTACTGTGACATTCTCCCCTCTGAGCTTTCCACTGCAGAGTATGCGTCTCGAATCAAAAGGACCGCAGTGTTCTGGCGAGAATTCCTCCCCTTTTTCGTCCAGTTGAACATCCTGGGGTCTGAAGGACGCATCACCCACCCTGTTGACTCCCATCGAAGAAAAGAGCTCCATCACAAAATGCGAAGCCGGATCTTCGTATATCTCTGTTGGCGGGCCATGCTGAACTATTGCTTCATCATACATGACGTACACTCTATCCGCAACTGCCATCGCATCTTCGGGATCGTTCAATACTATGAGCACTGACTCTCCAAGAGCAATCAGCAGCCTCTTGATCATCAGTCTCAGCTCGGTTCTGATCTTCTTGTCGAGTCTCTCGAACGGTTCATCAAGCATGATGATGTTGAATTTCTTTACCGTCTCTCTTGCGAACGCCGTCAACTTCTTCATACCGGCCGGCAACTCTTTCGGCCAACGGTCAAGATAGCCAGAAAGGCCATCGAGTTCATCGGCTCTTCTACTTACCTTTTCATTTGCCTCCTTGTCCTTCATTACTGTGAGAGGAAAGGCAATGTTGTCATGGGTATCCATGTGGGGAAACAAGGCATTGTCCTGAAAGACAAAAGCAAGGCCCCTGAGATGGGGCTCAAGGAAAGTAACGTCCTGCCCGTTGATCTCGACAGTACCCGAGAGCGTTTCGTGTAGCCCCGCAATAGATCTTAACAGGAGAGTCTTTCCACAGCCTGATGGTCCAATCAAACCTACGATTTCGCCCTTTTCAATTGATAGATCGACAGGCCCGAGGTCGAACTTCCCGATCCTGCTTGTCAGATTCTTCACATCGAGAGTCTTCATACAATCACCCCCAAGATAAATTATAGCTTCAGAGCAAGACAAAGCCCTTCATCCTGAGACTCCCTCATGCTGAATACTTGCACTGACTTGATCGCCTTCCGTTGAGAACCGGAACGAGTCGAGCTATACTATTACCAAAGCCTCTGTCGGTTCTCTTGTTACTTTTTTTTGCAATGTATAAGAAGTTATAATAGAGAAAATACTCGTGTATAGGAGTGACAAACGTGTCAAGACATCTACTTACCAAGGCTGAATCATACCGTGAGGAACTTGCCGCTTTTCTAAGCGATCTCGTAAGCATCAAGAGCTTTTCTGCCGGTGAAAGGGAGGTTGTCCAGAGAATTCGCGAAGAGATGGACAAGGTGGGCTTCGACGAAGTCATAGTCGATGGTCTGGGAAACATCATGGGTAGAATCGGATCGGGCAAGAAAGTTATTGCCATGGACGCACATATCGATACCGTAGAAGTGGGAAATGAAAAGCTCTGGAAGGTAGATCCTTTCGGAGGAGTTGTTAGAGATGGCATAATCTACGGGAGAGGTGCTTCCGATCAAAAAGCTGGAATGGCTGCAATGGTCTACGGGGCAAAGATAATGAAAGAAGAGGGACTGCTGGGAGATTTCACTCTCTACGTTACAGGAACTGTGATGGAAGAGGATTGCGATGGCCTCTGCTGGAGGTACATAGTTCAGGAAGACGGCATTAGGCCTGACTTCGTGGTCATTACCGAACCGACGAATCTAAATATCTACAGGGGGCACAGGGGAAGAATGGAGCTTCAAATAAAAACCTCGGGGCTTTCCTGTCACGCGAGCGCACCCGAACGGGGAGTCAATGCTATCTACAAGATGGGCCGTATCATACAGGAGATAGAGAGGCTCAATGAGAGGATAAAAGATGACGCTTTCCTAGGGAAGGGGACGATAGCCGTTACTCAGATATTCTTCAAATCTCCCTCCCAAAACGCAGTAGCCGACGAATGCACCATCCAGCTAGACAGAAGGTTGACGGCGGGAGAGACAAAAGAGACGGTAGTAAAAGAACTGGAAGAGGCCATTCAAATGGCCGGGGAGCAGGCGGAGATTGTAGAACTCTTCTACGAAAGACCTTCATATACCGGAACTGTGTATCCCGTCGAGAAGTACTTCCCAACGTGGGTAATGGAAGAGGACAGCGAAATAGTGCAGAAGACCGTAAACACTTTTAGAGAAGTTTTCGGTGAGGAGCCTTTCGTTGACAAGTGGACATTCTCGACAAATGGAATAGCAACAGCAGGTGTCTTTTCGATACCGACGATCGGATTCGGGCCCGCTAACGAGATCTACGCGCACAGTCCCGATGATCAGTGCCCCATCGACCATCTGGTAAAGGCTGCGGCTATGTACGCTCTTCTTCCTTTAAGGCTTTCACAATAGATTAGGAGGTAATAGGATGAGTAGCATTTTGAGAGGCAGAGACTTCATCACCACACAGGACTTTGACAGAACGGAGATTGATCTGATGCTCGATCTGTCTTCCGATCTGAAACGGAGATTTGCAACGAGCGAACCGACCCCTTTGCTTCCTTATCAAACGGTGTTCTTGATGTTCTTCGATCAATCAACTAGAACACGCAACTCGATGGAAGCGGGAATAACACAGCTGGGCGGACACGCTCACTATCTGGACCCTTCGACGATGCAGACTGCGCACGGAGAGGTTCCTAGAGATACCGCGATGATTCTTTCGAGATACGGCCACGCAATCGCTGTAAGGCACTGCAAGTTCAAGGCGGGAAATCCTTATCTGAGATCTCTTGCCGAACACGCGGATGTCCCAATTCTGAATCTGCAGGATGATGTCTATCATCCTATGCAGGTTATGGCCGATATGATGACGATTAGAGAGAGATTTGGAACGAATCTCAACGGCCTGAAGGTCGCGATAACATGGGCTTATGCCGAAAGCCATCTCAAGCCTCTTTCCGTTCCACAGTCCCAGATTCTTCTCTTCACGAGATACGGTATGGACGTGAAGTTAGCGTATCCGAAGGGCTTCGATTTGATGCCCGACATAGTTGATCAGGCAAAGCAAAACGCCGAGAACAGCGGGGCCAAGTTCGATATACTTCACGACATGGATGAGGCATTCAAAGATGCAGATATTGTGATTCCGAAGTCATGGGGTGGCTTCTACGTCTCAGAAGATCCTCAGGAGATCATGGAAGAAGTGAGAAAGAATAAAGACTGGATTTGCACACCCGAGAGAATGAAGCTTGCAAATAGGAGAGCGGTCTACATGCATGCTCTTCCCGCGGATAGGGGCAGAGAGGTCGTCGACGAGGTAATAGACGGTCCTCAGTCAATCGTTATAGACGAGGCGGAGAACAGACTTCACACAGCTAAGGCTGTAATGGCGCTTACTATGGGCGGAAGACCGTGACTTTTGACCTTGCCCTGGAAAACGGTACGATTTGCGCAGGAGACAGTGTCTTTCCTGCCAATCTCTATGTTTCGGGCGAGGAAATCGCGGCGATATCTGCAACCCGGAGCAGTTTCCCGTCACGCGAGATCCTTGACTGCTCCGGATTGTTTCTCTTGCCGGGATTCATCGATCCTCACGTACACCTTTCGTTGAATCTGGGAAGATATACGTCCGTTGACGACTTCGATTCGGGATCTGCTCTTGCAATCAGCGGGGGAGTAACCACGCTGATTGATTTTCTCGATCCCGTTTCCAGTCTTTTAGACTTTGAGAAAGCAAAGAAGAGTCGAATGCAGACGGCAGCAGACAGCAGGATAGATTACGCTTTCCACGTAACGCTTGCAGGAAGTCCTGGATTTTCCGCCGAAGAGATAGCCAGAGCTGCAATAGCCGAGAAGATGCCTTCTATAAAAATCTTCACGACATATAGTTCTTCCGATCGCAGAACAAGCGACGGAATGATCCTCAACCTGCTTTCGCTCTCAAGAAAGCTTGGGTTCGTTCTGCTGGCCCATGCGGAAAACGATGAAATAATAACTGAGACCGTTTCCGGTTTCGTAAGTCCTACTTTCAAAGATCTCTCGGATTTGAGACCGACTATTAGCGAGATGACCGAAGTAGTCAAGCTTGCCTTGATGTCTATGGACAAACAGGGCCAGCTGTACATCGTACATCTTTCCAGCGGCGAAACCGCAAAGACTCTCGGCTCGATCAATGTCAACTGGAAAGACTCTACAAGACTTGAAACCTGTCCTCAGTACCTACTGCTGGACAATAGCCCGCTACTCGGCGAGCAAGGTTATCTTAATACTTACTGCCCCCCTCCAAGGAGCGCACAGGAGAGACTGCTTCTTGTCTCTTCGTTGAGAGAGGGGGAGATCTCATCGATGGGCACGGATCACTGTCCATTCCTTAGGCAAGAGAAACTCGAGAATCGAGATGACTATTTGTCGATGCCGAACGGCTCTGGATCGCTAGGCCTATCCTTTTCCACCGCAAACACTTTGCTTGAAGGCGACCTCACAAGAGTCTCTTCTCTGCTTTCAACAAACGCGGCCAAGACGTTCGGATTGTTTCCAAAGAGAGGGCTGCTGGCTCCCGGATCTATCGCAGATATCGCCGTTGTCGATAAGGATGCAGAGATTACCGTCTCAAGATCGCCTTTCACAAGATCCGACCACTCTCTTTTCGATGGCATGAAGCTAAAGGGAAGGGTGGAAGCGGTAGTTCAAAGAGGCAGAGTCGCCTACAAAGACGGTGAAGTTCTGCTTCCCAGGGCTTCGGGACGCTTCATCGAACGCGAATCAATTCGTTGGGAGGATGCTTCATGCAAATAAATGGAGTTTCTATTTTCACAAATGATGGAGAATTCATAGAAAAGGGATACGTGAGGGTAGAGAACGGGGAGATTGTGAAGGTCTCTTCAGGCGAAAGCAGCTATGATGGCGAGAATCTGCACTTAGACGGAAAGCTCTTGATGCCTTCGCTGGTAAATGCCCATACGCATATTTACTCAACTTTCTCTCGCGGATTGGGGGTCTCTCCCTTCAATCCATCCTCGTTCACAAAACTGCTGGAAGAGTTGTGGTGGAGACTGGATAAAGCCCTTACTCTTGAAGATCTTGAGATCTCGGCTTATGTGGCTTCAATCGAGTCGCTTAAGGCAGGCGTTACATCTCTCTTCGACCACAACTCTTCGCCAAACGCGATAGATGGTTCTCTGGAGAGAATCGCCGCTTCCGTCAACGATGTCGGTTTGAGGTACTGTGGAGCTTATGAGGTCTCGGACAGAGACGGATTGGAAAAACGTGACAGGGGAATAAGAGAGAATCTCGAGTTCAGCAGGGAGTCGACGCAGTACAAGAAAGGGGTTTTCGGTTTCCACGCTTCCCTCACTCTCTCAAAAGAGACACTGTCGCTGGCTTCAAAAGAGATAGCTGGTAAGCTTCCCATACACGTTCATGTTGCAGAGGGCCCCGAGGACCAGGAGCACACGATTGGCGTATATGACCAGAGAGTACTGGAGCGCTTCCATAGAGCCGGGCTCATGACAGAGAACTCAATCTACGCCCACTGCATTCACACTACACCATCTGAAAGGGGCCTGATAAAGAACACAAAGGGCTACATCGTGGTAAATTGCCAGTCGAATATCAACAATGGTGTTGGATTTCCTGAATGGAAACGCTTTAGAGAAGAAGGAGCTGCAGTGCTGGTAGGAAACGATGGTTACGGATTCAATCTCAGCAACGATGTAAGGTTCATGATTCTCGGTCCTCACTACATCCAGCGCGATCCGAAAGCCAGCTATTCAGGAGATCTAAGCCCTTCTCTCTTTGGAGCAAACTACGAACTTGCAACCAGAACGTTTGGAGCAAACATTGGAACGATTCGCGAGGGAAGCTCCGCAGATCTGATCGTACTCAACTACCGAAGTCCGACCGAAATCACGGCAGAGAATTTCGTGGATCATTTCTTCTTTGGAATCTGCGACAACATTTCGGTAAGCGATGTGTTCGTCGGTGGCGAGAGGGTCCTAGCGCAAGGAGTACCGACAAAAGTCGACGAAGAGATTATTTATAGAGAGGCAAGAAGGTTGTACAAAGCATTTGAGAAGAGATTCTAGGAGGTGCTTTCGTGAATCTTTCGACAGAAGTGGCGGGTATTTCCCTTAAGAATCCATTGATGCCTGCCTCCGGTCCTCTTACAGGGGATCATAGGAAGATGCTCGCACTGGAAGCCATGGGAGTCGGAGCTATGGTTACGAAGACGATATCTACAGTAGCAGCTAAGGTCCCGAGACCTTGCATAGTAGCGGATAAGGACTTCGTAATCAATACTGAGCTTTGGAGCGAGTTCCCTCCTGACATGTGGTTTGAGGAGTTTCTACCGCAATACAAGAAATCATCAAGTCTTCCTCTGATAGTCAGTCTAGGTTACTCACCTGAAGATCTTCGAAAGCTGGTCCCGTTATTCTCAAGGTTTGCAGATGCTTTCGAGCTGTCTACTCATTACGTCGCCGATGACCCTTCGCTTATGAAGGAGTTGGTCTCTGCCGTTAAGGAAGGCACGGACAAGCCGGTCTTTCTGAAGTTCGACCCATCTGTGCCTGATCCGGCTGAAATGGCAAAGGCCGTCCAGGACTCCGGTGGCGACGGAATCGTTGCAATAAACTCGCTTGGACCGGTCTATCCGCTGGACAGGAGGGTGAATCGTTCGTTTTTGGGAAGCAGCGATGGGTTTGGCTGGATAAGCGGTCCCGTAATCAAGAAGCTTTCCCTCTCATCCGTAAGGAGAATACGCGAGGGCTGTTCTCTGCCGATTATAGGTGTCGGTGGCATTCAAAGCGCAGATGATGTAATTGACTTTCTCTCTTGCGGCGCATCCGCGGTGCAGATGCTTTCTGGAGCTCTGATAAAAGGCAAAGACCTCTTCAAAAGGATAGTAGACACTCTTCCGTCGGCTCTCGAGAAGAGAGGGTTCGATAGTGTAATAGATGCGATCGACTCTGCTGAAATACAGAAAGAGTCCTTTGAGGTGAGAAATCCGCTTATCGATCACGAGAAATGTACCAGATGCGGATTGTGTGTTGCGGTTTGCCCTTACTTTGCACTGAGGTTGGATGAGAAAGTGGAAGTGGATCCGTCTGAGTGTTTCGGTTGCGGGCTTTGCGAATCTCGCTGTCCCGTTAGCGCCATCGGGGGTGTACTGGTTTGAGCAAATATCTTCTGAAGTGCATCACTTGTGGTAAGGAATTCGCAATAGACGAAGTAGACTACTACTGCCCCGATTGCGGTGATCGTAAGGGGACCCTCGAAGTCGTATACGATTTTGCGCTTGTGAGGAAAAAATTTGAGTTCAGTTTGACTTCTCTTCAAAAGAGGGGAATCTGGGCCTTTGACTTCCTTTTGCCGTTTGAAGGGAAAATCGATTTCCCGGAGCTGCTTGTTGGCAATACACCGCTCTACAAGAGTCGTTCTCTTTCGAGGAAATACGGAATTCGGGAAGTCTTGATAAAAGACGACGGAAGAAACCCGACAGCATCTTTCAAAGACAGGGCAAGCGCCATTGCTGTAGCAAAGGCAGTGGAAAAGGGGTTCGACACCATCTTCTGTGCCTCGACGGGAAATGCAGCCAGTTCTCTATCGGGACTTTCGGCCGTATCCGGCTTGAAGAGCGTTATCTTCGTGCCTTCAACCGCCCCTGTGGCGAAAATCACACAACTGCAGGTGTATGGTTCAAAGATTCTTGCGATAGAAGCAAGTTATGACAGAGTATTCGATCTCTCTATGGAGATAGGGATGTCTATGGGTTGGTATTGCAGAAACAGCGCGATCAATCCCTATCTACTGGAAGGGAAGAAAACCTGCGCGTTGGAACTCGCTTTCGAGATGGAGGACGATCTCCCTGATTTCATATTCGTTTCGGCCGGCGACGGGACTGTTCTCTCAAGTTTCTACAAGGGCTTTGAGGATATGAAGGAGTTGGGTCTCATCGAGAAAGTTCCGAAGATAGCCGGAATCCAGGCCGAAGGCTCTGCTGCGATCAAGAAGACCTATGAAGCGGGCTTCCCTTTCGAACCGATCGATCTTGAAGCAACCACAGTAGCCGACAGCATATGTGTTGGAAAACCAAGAGACGTCATAAAGGCCTGTCACTACACAGAAGCGCATGACGGTCTCCTTCTCTCGGTTTCGGACAACGAAATCCTTGAGAGTATAATAGAACTTGCGAGGGAAACCGGAGTGTTCGCCGAACCGGCCGGTGCAACTGCATTTGCGGGCTTCAAGAAGGCTAGGAAGCTTGGACTCGTAGGTGAAAAGGACCGAGTAGTGATAGTTGTCACCGGCAACGGACTTAAGGACCTCAAGAACGTTTCTGCGGTTCTTCCCGAAGTACGGATTCTGCCGCCGGATAGAGATGCAATCGAGGAGGCACTGAAATGAAGATCAGCTTCATTCTAAACAATGAGAAGCATACACAGGAAGTAAGAGAAGATATGCGATTACTCGATTTTCTGCGTGATGAAATGGGGCTTACCGGAACAAAGGAAGGCTGCGGTGAGGGAGAGTGTGGAGCATGCACGGTCATTATTGATGGCAAAGCAGTCAACTCCTGCCTGGTTCTTGTTCCCGAAATCGACGGTTCAGAAGTGGTTACAATCGAAGGTCTTTCCAGGAGCGGCGAACTCGACCCGATTCAGCAGACTTTCATTGATGAGGGGGCGGTCCAATGTGGATTCTGTACGCCGGGGATGATAATGTCGGCGAAAGCCCTTCTGGACAGAAATTCAGCCCCAAGTGATGAAGACATTATGGAAGCCATAGAGGGAAATCTCTGCAGATGCACAGGTTACTACAAAATTATCCAAGCAATCCGTAAATCGGCAGAGAGCCTCGCTAAGACAGATGAAAAGTGATTCCATAGTACTGCTACTTCTGGCTGCAGGAGAGTCGAGACGCTTTGGCAGTGAGAAGCTTCTTGCGGACTTCGCAGGCAAGCCGATTCTGCAGTGGTCGCTGGACAGTTTTGGAACCATCGACGCAATGGGCAAGATTCTTGTGGTCAATCCTGATTTTGAACCGGAGATGTTTGAGATCGGATCGTTCCAGACGGTGATAAACGAGAACTACAAAGATGGGATTTCAACCAGCATCGTCAGGGGACTCAGAGAGTGCCCCGACAGCTGCGAAGGAATCGTTCTGGCCCTTGCAGACATGCCATTGATTACCAAAGAGGATGTGGAACGCCTGGCAGGTTCGGTAACCACTGAAGACGAGATGGTCTCCTACGTCTTTGAGGGAAAGAAAGGCTTTCCGACATATATTTCTAGAAAGGTCTTTTCCCGACTATCCAGAATAACCGGCGATAGAGGTGCATATCAACTGGTGAAAAGCGGGCTTGCCAAGATGCGCGAGATCGAAGGCCGAAGTCACAATGTCTTCGATATTGATATTCCGGAGAGTATGAATTGTACAGACCATGGTTTAGGTATTACAGATAGCAATGGAGGATTCCGGAGGTGAAAGAGATGTCATTCAGTGTCCTTATGCCGACAAGTGAAGAGGAACTCATGTCGATTCTCTCCAGAAGCGACTGCAATATTCTCGCAGGCGGAACCGACCTACTTGTAAAAATCAGGTTGAAACGCATAGCGCCAAAAAATGTCGTGAGCCTGAGACATTTGAGGAGTTTCGGCAAGATAGAAGATCTCGGCGACTCAATAAGGGTCGGATGCAAAGTAACGATGTCCGAGCTTTTGAGCAACGAGACAATTGGAAAACATAGCAAAATATTGAAGATGGCTTTGAGAGAAGTAGGCAGCCCACAGATCCGAAACAGAGCAACTCTCGTAGGGAACGTTGTCAATGCTTCTCCTGCAGGCGATTCAATCGTTGCTCTCTTGCTCTCAAACGCGACTTTGCAGATTGTGGGCCAGTACGGGGAGAGAATTCAGAGTCTAGCCGACTTCATCAAAGGTCCGGGAGTGACATCTCTTTCAAAAGGCGAGTTTGTAAGATCCATAACTTTCGAGAAAACCGGGGGGTTCTTTCCTCAGTTCTACAAAGTTGGTCAGCGAAGTTCTATGGCCATAGCAATAGCTTCGGTAGGCTCCTTGATATCTGAATCGGAAATCAGACTCGCATTCGGCTCGGTAGCTCCCGTTGTAGTTGTTCCGAAAGAGGCGTGCGAATATTATTCGAGTGAAAGGAGCTCGTTCGATGAATCGAAATTCGTCGAACTGGCCATGAAGCGCGTCTCTCCCATAGATGATGTTCGAGCAAGTCAGTGGTACAGAACTACCGTTATCAGAAATCTAGTTTTCAGAACCCTAAAAGTCTGGAGAAAGAGGGGATATAATGCTGTCTAACGTGAATGAGTACTTCAGACCGGAAACCGTCGAGGAGGCATTTGAACTCATGCAACGCGACAGAGATCATTCGATATTCCTTTCCGGAGGTACGATTGTAGCTCTTATGGAGTCTTCAAGAATCGAGAAGATCATCGATCTGAAATCTCTAAGGCTTGACACGGTATCGATCACCGAAGATGAAATAGTAGTCGGCGCCTCAACGACAGTCGAGTCTTTCAGAAAGGACCCACTGATAAGAAGGGAATTCGGAGATTTCTTTTACGACGCCTTCTCTTTAGTGGGCTCATGGCAGATTAGAAATATGGCGACTATCGGCGGCTCAATCGCCCCAAAACTTGGATGGTCGGACGTAAGCACCTGTCTTCTCGCTGCCGGCTCAAGTCTCATGATCTACGGGGTCGATGGTTACCAGCGAATGCTGATCTCTGATTACTTCTCGCTACCGGCAGGTGAAAAACCTCTGATCACTCACGCGATTCTTAAGAAGGACGGCTGGTTCACGGCCTTCGAGAAGTTCTCGAAGACTACTTTCGATATTGCGACGGTCAATGTAGGCCTTTCGATCAGACCGGAGCACGGGAGAATAAGAGCGGCCAGAGTTGTTTGCGGATCTAGACCGCAGTATCCGGCAAGGTTTGAAAGTGTCGAAGCGGCAATGGTGGATCTAGAGATAAACGATGTGATGCCTTCAATTGTAAGAAGTCTCGTTTATGAGAGCTTTATTGGGGGCTCGAATATGACCGCCTCCTTCGAGTACAGAAAGCACCTTGCTTCAGTGCTGGCCCAGAGAGCTGCTGAAAAACTGAAGGGGATGATTTTATGAGAATTGCCTTTACTGTGAACGGAAGACTTCATGAACTCGATATTGACCCCGGTGAGTATCTGCTTGAAGTACTAAGGAGGATAGGCTATAAGAGCGTCAGAAGAAGCTGCAATTCTGCAAGTTGCGGAACTTGTACCGTTCTCCTGAATGGAAAGCCGATACTTTCATGTTCAACTTTTGCGGTTTCTGTTGATGGTCAGAACATTGAGACCGTCGAAGGCATGGCCGATGGAGACAAGTTGCACCCAATCCAGGAGGCCATTCTCGAAGAAGGCGGAGCTCAGTGCGGATACTGTATCCCCGGGGTAGTAATGACGGGAGAAGCTCTGCTAAGAGAAAACCCGGATCCTTCCGACGAAGAGATAAGGCTCGCGCTCAACGGGAACATCTGTAGATGCACGGGATATGAGCCTCAGAATCGAGCCATAAAAAAGGCGGCCCAAGTGATGCGAGGTGAAATCGATGAATGATTCCTTCGTGACGATCGGAAAACCAATGAAGAAAGTAGACGGTCTCGCAATAGTGAGGGGAAAGCCGGCATATACACCAGACTATGATATGCCGGATGCTCTCGTTGTCAAACTTCTCAGGTCTCCTCATGCCCACGCAATTATTAGGAGTATCGACAGCTCTCAGGCTTTGAGCATACCGGGTGTAGTCGGCATCTTCACCTACCAAGATGTGGAGAGAGTTCCTTATACCAGAGCAGGTCAGGGATACCCAGAACCCTCTCCTTACGATACTTATCTCTTGGACAGAAAGGTTAGGTACGTTGGCGACCCTGTGGCAGTCGTAGCAGCGACTACCGAAAAAGCGGCTCTCAAGGCACTAAGAAAGATCAAGGTCGAGTACGAGACCCTGGATGCGGTTTTTGATATGAAGGAAGCCTCAAAAGAGGGCTCTCCGATAATTCATGATGAAAGCGACTGCTCGGGTGTCTACGACAACTCCAGAAATATCGCCGCTCACTTCGTGATGGATATCGGAGACGTTGAGAAGACCCTCGAAGAGTGCGAATTCGTTATCAGAAGAACATATCATGTGGACACTCAGCTCCATGCCGCACTGGAACCACACAACGCTCTCACTTATCTTGATCCAGTCGGAAGACTAGTAGTTATCTCGTCCACTCAAGTGCCTTTTCACTGCCGAAGAATTCTCTCTCGAATACTGAAGAAGCCAATTGCAGAAATCAGAGTCATAAAGCCGAGAATCGGCGGAGGATTTGGAGGTAAGCAATCGGTAATCGCAGAGCCTTACGCCGCTCTCGTTACTCTCAAGACCGGTAAACCCGCAAGAATTGCTTATACAAGAGAGGAAGTCTCGATGGCAACGAATATTCGCCACGAGATGAGCTACGATGTTATCGTCGGAGCAGCTGGAGATGGAAAGATCAAGGCCATTTCACTTCACGGAATCTCAAATACGGGGGCCTATGGAGAACACTGCCTTACAACCTTCATGGTCTCGGGATCAAAAACGTTGCCTCTGTACAACAAGGTCGACGCTGTGCACTTCGGCGGAGATATAGTTTATACGAACCTCCCTCCTGCAGGAGCTTATAGAGGTTATGGAGCGCCTCAAGGGCTCTTTCCTCTCGACTGTGCTATCGATGAACTTGCCTATGAGATGAAGATGGATCCGCTGAAGCTCAAAGAGATGAACTCCATAAGAGAGGGCGAAACCTCTCCAATATTCGAAATCATGGGTGAGGGAAGGGAAGGCGTCCCTCAAATAATGAGGAGTTGCAAGCTTCAGGAGTGCATCGATCTTGGAAGAAAGGCAATTGGCTGGGACAGTAAGTGGGGAAAGAAGAAGAGAAATGGAAACAAGGTTCGCGGGGTTGGCTGTGCTCTTGCAATGCAGGGTTCGGGCATCCCGAAAATCGATATGGGCGCTGCCACTATCAAGATGAATGAAGACGGCTCATTCAATCTACTTGTGGGTGCCACCGATCTGGGAACCGGAAGCGACACAATCCTAGCTCAGATTGCCGCCGAGGTTCTAACGGTGCCTCTGGAGAAGATAATCGTCTATTCATCAGACACGGATCTGACTCCCTTTGACGTTGGCGCTTACGCGTCAAGTACAACTTATGTCTCCGGAAATGCCGTTAGGCTTGCTGCCGAGAAGGTAAAGGAAAGGCTTCTTGATCTGGCGGCCGTGTACTTCGAAAAAGACAGGTCTGAACTGACTTTAGAATCGGCCGAAGTCCGCTCAAGAGACGGCTCATCAGTCTCCCTGTCAGAACTCTGCACCATGCATATGTACACCTTCAATCAGCAGCAGATTTCCGAGTCGGCCTCCTATGTGGGTGAAGAGTCCCCGCCACCGTTCGCCGCAAGCTTCGCTGAAGTTGAGATTGACACAGATACCGGAAAAATCACACTGGTCAACTTCGTTTCATATGCCGACTGCGGTCTAGCACTGAATCCAATACAGGCAATGGGTCAACTTGAAGGCGGTTCGATGCAAGGCATCGGCTGGGCGCTGTACGAAGACATCATCTACGGCAAGGACGGAAGAATGTTGACTAATGATTTCTTCACCTACAAGGTTCCCTCAAGAATGGACTACGGGAAGCTTACATGCAGTCTCGTCGATAGTTACGAGCCGACGGGCCCGTTTGGAGCGAAGAGCATAGGAGAAATAGGTATCGACACACCGATTCCAGCAATCTCCAATGCAATCTTTGATGCTGCGGGCATCCGACTGAGACACGCGCCATTCAAGAGCGAAAGAGTTCTATTCGAGATACTGAATATGGAGGTGTGAAATGAAAAAAACGGCAACATTCTTATTCGTGATACTGCTCTGCTCGTTTACATTTGGAATCACCTTCTGGGTGAGCTGGGAAGGAGAGGATTTCTACAGGGCAGCAGCCAGTAGATTTTCAGAGAAGACGGGTATTCCGGTGGAGATTGTCTACTTCCCGAAGATCGAGGAGAAACTCAATGTGAGCTTGAAGACAGGCGACTTACCTGATGCTGTGATGATAAAGGATACTTATGTAGGCGACGTGGCAGCCTCGAAAAGGAATCTGCCTATCCCGGAATCTGCGCTGAGAGACTACCCTGAGAGATATCTGAGTGCCTTCACCTGGAACGGTGAAGTCAGCGCTGTTCCCTACTATGCAGACAGTCAAGTCGCCTTCATCAATCTGGATGCCTTTGAAGAAGCAGGCTTGAATCTCGAAGACGACTTCGATTTCGTACAGTTCGAGATAATAAAGGAGAAGCTCACAGGGATAGTCGACTATCCTATCGCATTCGATTTCACGTCACCCTACATAATGTTTCCCTATGTCTCGGCACTTCTGAGCGGAGAGGAGAGGGCTGCACTCAAGATCGGAAGTCCCGAGAGCAAGGAGACTGTATCGATCGTGAAGAGCTATTTCGATTCGGGTGTCATCTCTAGACTTGAAAGGGCGGCCATGAATGGGCTTTTCAGACAGGGAAAGATTGGCGTGATGCTTCAAGGCAGCTATATGGCGGAGAAGTTCAGGGAGAAGGGACCTAGCTTCGCAATGCTTCCCTTTCCAAATCTACAGGGGATAGAGGTAAGAGGAGTTATCGATTCAAAAGGTTTTGCTCTCTTCAACAGCGATACTTATGAACAGTGCATGAGCTTCATAGCCTTCCTTGGGGAGCAGAGCGAAGAGTTCTTCATACAGTGCGACAAGTACCCGCTTTTTGGGTCAGGCTGGCTTCCGGAGCTTGGAGAAATCATCAATAAAGGAGAATTCATGCCAAATATTCCAGGATATCAGACACTGTTGTTTGAAGCTCTGGAACCCGCTTTACAGGCAATATTCAGTGGAGCTATGACCGTCGATCGGGCCTTAACGGGTGCACAATCCTACATTGACTCTGTCCGGTAGTTAGTATGTCGGTCGTGATACCGATCTTCTTTACCCTTGGACTGCTTCCTCTTATAGTGAGAAGGAAGTGGTCTATGGGTTTGTCTATTACCTTCATTCTCACAATCGCGACTATCGCTCCTACGGTTTGGGCTCTGTATGTCTCATTGACGGAATTTGGCATCTTTCAAACGGAACCTGTCTTTTCCGGTCTGAAAAACTACGAGATTGTGCTAAGAGATTCCGGTTTCAAACTCTCGCTGAAACTGACGGCCCTCTGGTCGACACTGAAATCGGCAATTGAGGTCTCAATCTCCTTCTTAATCGCGCTCAGGTTGAGAAAAGCTACCAGGTACAGCAAGTCTGCTCTTCTGCTCTTGGGTATAGGCTGGTTTATACCATCATTCATAACGGTGTCCGGATGGAGGGTCTTTGTTCAGGGATACGGAGGGTACTCTTTGTTGAATACCCTTCTTGGCACAAGTATTGACGTGACTCTCAACCCCCTGCACGCATTTCTTTCTTCCCTACTTGTAAGCGTCTGGCTTTCGATACCTCTCTCGGCCATGATAATTCTCGGGATGCTAGGGAGAGTTTCAAAGGAACTGGATGATGTAATTAAAATAGACGGTGCGGGAGATCTCACAACAGCCTCTATTCTGTTCGGAGAGATAAGACATCTATTGATTCCGTACTTCTTGTTTCAACTTGCCAGATCGATGAAAGAGTTCACATCTGTCTTTCTTATGACCGGAAACGGTCCGTTGCTGCCTGAGGGATTCACTCCGCATACCTTGACCGGTTCAACTTCATTTCTCGGAATCGTTCTCTTCAGGAAATTCAACACGGCAAAGGATTACGGACTTCTCTCCGCTTACGCTGTATTCGTAGGAGTATTCGCACTCATATGGATCCTGGGCGCGCTCTTTTCTCGAGGAGAAGTGCCGAAGAGACACAGGCGGGTTCTCTATCTCAGCAGCGCCGCACACATTCTTCTGGGGCTTTTCGCAGGCTGGAACTGGCTCGTTTTTCCCGTTGTTGCCGGATATTCGATACTCCCGCTAATAATACCCCGCTTCAGGAAGCCGTTCAGGCGGCTAGTGGGAGTTCTGTTGATATACGAAGTCGTCATATTCATTCTGAGCGTTGCTCAAAATGGTATCAGTGGCGTCATTCCGGCCACCCTTCTAAGCGTGCCTATGATCCTTCTGTCTATAAGATACAGATTTCCGCACTTCGATTTTTCCATTCCCGGATGGCTTAAGAGAGCGCTTCTTATTGTCTGTCTGGTTCCCACCGCAGTGATAGTGATCTACATACTCTTTCTCTCCTTCGCTTCCGATTCGGACATTGTGCCTTCAATCTCCGAACTGACACTGGCAAACTACGGCAAAGTGATCTCCGACGGACTCCCGCGCAACATATTCAATACTCTGAAGATCGCGTTTTGGGCCTTTGTGATCGTTCTTCTGGCTGGAGTTCCCTTTTCCTATCTCTTCTCTTTGAAGAGAAACATATTTGTGAGGATTATCGCTTCAGTGATTCTCTTCGGAAGCCTCTACAACGGAATGCATACGTTACTCCCTATGTACTTTGTATTCGACAAGTTGGCCCTCGTGAACAGCTTGTTCGGAGTTGGGATGGTTGTATGTATTCAGGCAATGCCGCTAACTATTTTGCTGCTTGGCGGCTTTTTTTCCTCTGTCCCGAGAGAGCTCCGGGAAGTCTCTCTCCTCGAGGGATTATCGGAAACCGGCTACTTATTGAGAGTTCTTATTCCTCTTTCAATGCCCATAATCGGCGGACTACTCATATACACTCTAGTCTCAGCATTCAATTCCTTCTCCATGCCGCTAATCCTTCTAAACAGTCAGGAACTCATGCCTTTCTCTCTCAAGATTTACAGTTACGTGGGTGAAGTAAGGAGCTTCTACACCTCCTGGAATTTATTCGGAGCGGCCTCGGTAATAGGAGTTATTCCTCTCCTTCTTTTCTTCAGAAGCTCACTGAAGCTCATTTACAGCTCGAATCTACGTGATCAGGGAATAGAATATGACTGAGCTTCACTCGCGGCTTTCAGGAAAGAATCCTTCATTTACGATACAATATAGATGGTGGTGAATTCTTTTGAAAATACTTTTGACTAACGATGATGGAATCCAGGCGACTGGAATAAGGTCACTCGCGAAGAGACTCTCAAGGTCTCACGAAGTGACAATAGTTGCTCCCGAAAGCAACCGGAGCGGCGTAAGTCACTCAATTACATGGTTGACGCCGGTACGGATAAGAGAGAGGGAAACAATTGAGAACGTCTCCTCCTTCTGCACGAGCGGAACTCCAGCAGACTGTGTGGTTGCTGCTGCTACGATCACCGGCATTGACAGGTTTGATCTTGTGCTAAGCGGCATAAACCATGGCCAGAACCTCGGGGTTGACATCAGGTACTCGGGAACATTATCTGCAGCACTGGAAGCCAGGGTACATGGGATACCTGCCATGGCAATCTCCGTGGTTAGCGAGGAGAATCCAGATTTTCTGGCAGCTGTGGACTTCTCTGAAAGTTTCGTAAGAGAGTATGACTGGAAGAAGCTTCCGAAGCATACCGTTCTTAACGTTAACGTGCCTGCGATACCTAGAGACAAGATCCGGGGAATCAGTTGCACAAGACCTGGTGGTCTCATAAAGAGACGCTGGTTTGAGAAAAAAGTAAATGAATGGGGTGAGGAGGAGTTCTGGATGCGGAAGGAGATCCTCCACGATTCTCACGATGAAGACCTAGACTTTGTAAATGTCGACAAAGGGTTCATCTCGGTAAGCCCCATCGATTTCTTTGGCTCCTGTGACGAAGCCTTCAGATCTTCTCTATGTGACGACCTGAGGATCTTCGAAGAACACTGGTTTGCAAAAGACAACGAGAAGCTCTCAGTTGCTTCTTGCAGCGAATGAGCCTCTCCGAATTAACTAGAATCTAATGAAGCGAAAAACTCTTCCGTAGCCGATCTTGAAGCAAAACTCAGTCTTGTTACCTATTAGAGCCGACGCAGAGAGGAATATCTCCTGATTCTCATCCGGGCTGTAATGAAAGTCAAGACTTACTTTGGCGCTTCTGGTAATCGGTTCGGCAAGTCTATACCAATCAAATTCAAATGGTTCGCCGTAATAATCGTCGATTCGGTAAGAACCTTGTCTTATGTACTCAAGACGAAGCTCTGAGAGCACTCTGCGAGTTTCGAAAGTCACAGCTATAAGGTCCAGAGATACGTCAGGTCCGTATGGGAAACCGAAGAACCCATTAATCACAAGATAACCCCCGCCCTCAATATCATCAGCGTTGAAACGGATTGGGTTGATGTGCTTTCCTTCCTCGAAGCTCCTATTGTACAAATAAGGCGTGCTATGGTAGTGCTCATACCTTATCTTCATACCCCCAGACTCTTCAAAGAGAGTCTGTTCTCTGAGAGCATATTGATTGTCCCATAGCAAAGGTCCCTTATAGTTTTCTCCACCGGTTATGCCATACTCTCCGCCAAGAAACCAGCCTAAAGAAGTCGGATTGCTGGTTCTATCTCCCGGAATAAGGATGTCGTCTGTGTAGAGCATTCCGTACAAGCCTAGATCTCCAATGCCCTTCTCGAAGAATAACCCTGCATTAACGTTTGAGTTCTTGGCATAGTTGTTGTGGAATATGACGAAAGGGCTCATGTCCCTAAGGTCTGGATAGGTGTTGCTGATGAGGTTCGTTTCGACAAAACCGACTCTTGTAGACTCACCATGATACCCTATGCTGTGGCCGATAAGAGTCCGGGGACTGTCGAATATCGAACGATCCGAAGAGATTACGAAGAAGCTGTAGAAGTATTTCCCTGACAGTACGTCCGATGAGAAGTCAATCCAAATGTGCTCGAAAAAGGGCACCGCATCGGAGAGTACGAAGTTGTACGCAGCGGGACCAATATGAAGGCTTCTCTTGCCGGCAGAAAACCTCAAGAGATCGTTTTGAAACTCGGCGAAACCAACTCTAGGCAGATCGGTATCTATATACAGGGTATTCGAATTGTATCTGATGGGGAAATTCGACCAACTCCTGCCGCGAAGAAACGAGGTTATATCTTGCCTGAAATCAAGCCTGAATAGCGCGCGATATGAATCACCGGAAAACTCAATGCCCGCAAGGGCAAACGGAGGATAAGAAAAGTTGTTCCGCAGATCTTCAAAGGTAGGTTTGTAGTCCCTGTCGTGCACAGCAAAGTTGTTGAGAGAAAGGGAGGGAAAGAAACCAAGGAAAAGACCGCTATTCGCAGAAAGCAAAACCGAAACCACTATCATGAGGCAAAGCAGAAGTCGTTTCATCCAGACAAACCTCCTTTTGTTCATATATGAATTATGCCATGACTGAATAGGAATTCACTCTCCGAAAAGCAATTGAAACACAAAGCCTTTACGGCAGCCAAGCGAAGTACCCGCGGAGATCGTCCCGGCCAAGACTGAATACCTCATTCGGTTTCAACGGAACCTCTGGTCTCAGAAGCAAGAAGTCTGAGCAACCCAACACCTACAAGAGGGGTCATGAACGCCAGTACTGGTGTGAATAGCCTAACTTCAGCGGTTCTTGCCACCACGAAATTCATAGCGACAAACGGGAGTACCCAGAACCACGTTCTCTTGAAGAAATCGATATCTCTTATCTCTCTCACGAATAGCAGTGGAATGAAGAGAAATACAAGAGGATAGATCCATGACCAGAAGTAACCAATGTTATAGCCAAGCTGTATCAGATCGACCGAGTATTTGGCATCAGGAAAGAGAACAGTGCTGAATATATACATAAGCAGTACAGGAATCGAGCCGGCAATGAAGCTTTTCAACATAAGCCTCAATTTAATCTTGCCTGAGATGTCGCCTCTGAAATTGTACAGAAGATATATCAAGGGGAGGAATACCATATGGTCAGCTCTGAAAAGAGAACCCAGCATAATCAACAAACACAAATGAAAGAATCTGCCTTTTCTGGCAATTACGAGCAACCCGCCTACAAAAAGAGCAAGGCCGTGAAAAGTCTCCCATCCAAAGTACATCGTAGTGAGCGGCATTATGGCCTGAAATGATACCACAGACAGTAACGATGCTACAGGTGAAGAGAAGATTCGGCAGAACGCATAAAGAAGCAGCAACGTTAACAGGTTGAAAAAGAATCTCGCCGTGATGTGCCCATTAAGAATACGATTCGCTTCGCTAGACGGATCTAGTGCAGCTTTGACGTCTTCAGGCAGTCTCTCTCCAATTAGAAGCGCCGCGGTTGCAGGATCGGTAATGTACTCCTGCCACTTCAGCCCGGCAACCATTGCTTTGAGTGCATTGCTCAGGAGAATGCTGTTCCCTGCAACGGAGTCAACGAACTCGGCAATAGCCTTTTCAGCGTCAGAGACAAGGCTCTCCCTTTCATCCAGTGGAAAATAGGCATCAACCATGCTCTTCTTTTCAGACGTCCAATAATCGGCCGACAACAACATACTCGAAAGCTCTTCGCTGTTTTCATCCAGCCACTTGATCGGAAAGTATTTGAAGAAATTCTCGACAAGGTAGTAGCTGCCAAATCTATACTGATCAGGCGCGAAATTCTCTCCGGAAACCACTCTGTCATGCTGGTTAATTCTTAAGTATCTGGATACGAGCAAATACTTCCCGTCAGTTGTCCAGACGGTCATTGATGTGAAAATGTAGGAGAGTAACGAGAAGATGATTAACAGAAAAATCCCTCGCTGTATGGTTTTCTTGTCTTTCACACTTAATCCCCCCCGACGGCGTTTCCAAAAGGAGATCGCCAATGTCAAGATCATGTCATCGATCGTAAGAAACATTGCTTGTCCTTCTCAGTTATCTGCTCAAACCTGTATCAAGAGTTCCATTAATCAAGCGCGTTGTTGTCCAGATCCCTAAGACTCTCTAGAATCCGAAGAGCCAACCGAATCAACGCCGATTGCCAGCATTGCACCCCTAACTATAAGAGGAATGGAGTAGATTATCACCGGAAGAAAAAGCCTCACTTCCGCAGTCTTTCCAACAACAAAGTTCATTCCGATAAACAGTGGCATCCAGAACCACGTTCTCCTGTAGAACGTCAACTCTTTGATCTGATAGATGAAAGCAAAAGGCAGCAAAAGAAAGACAAGAGGAAAAACCAGGTTCCAAACATGCGTCAAATTGAACTCAAGCTGAAAGACATCCACATAGTACTCTGCCTCGGGAAAGAGAAGCCCGCTAATCAGAATTGTCGCAACAAGCGGGATGAAGAGAAGCAGAGCGGCGTAGACAGCCTTCGACCACTCCCTCCTTCTTAACGAATCTATTCCTCTTAACGAAGCGTATATTAGAGCGCCAAACAGCGCATGATCCGTTCTTGCGGTACAGCACAATACTGTTATCAGAATTAGAATGAGCCTGCTGCCGTCTCTCTTTGTTATTAGAATCATCGCTGTAAACAGCAACAGTGAAAGCAGAGTCTCCGCCTGCAAAAAGTCCTGAAGAGCAAACGGCGTAAGAGCAGTGAAGAGAACAACCCCAAAGAGCGCTTGGCCGGGGTTCAGGAACTCTCTGCACAGGAAGTAGATGATCGTCAGAAGGATCATGAAGAGGAAGAATCTCGACGTGAAATATCCGTTCACGAGTCTTGTTTCTTCGCTGTCCTCAAGCAAATGATTCCTGATATTTTCCGGTATCATCTCTCCGAGAGTGAGCAGGGTCTCTTCGACATTCGTCAAATAGCTCTGCCATTGCAGACCGTCTATCATACCCCGCAGAAGATTTTGAACAAAAGCATTGCCCGGGAAGAAGGATTCTAGAGTCTCGTCAATCACCCTCTGAATCTCGCCAATCATCTCTTCCCTGTCATCCTGGGGGAAGAATTTGTCCACGGTTTTCTGCATCTCTTCTGTCCAGGTCTCTTCGCTCGTAAGCAAATCGGAGAGACTGCTGTTATATACGTCATACCATTTCAGAGGAATGTATTTGAAGAAGTATTCCACAAGATAAAATCCACCAAAGCGATATTGCTCCGGAGCGTAACCCGTTCCCCTGATTAGATTTTCGTGACCGTATACCCTGATGAATCTCGACACCGTTATGAATCTGCTGTCTGTCGTCCAGACACTGACAGAGGTGAAAACGTATGACAGAACAAAGACAAACAGAAAAACCACTGCGCCTCGTCTTGCTTTCGAACTCAGGGCGAATTTCAAGTGATAATCGGCCATGATTCCCCCACTCAAGCTTTCATTCCCATAGTGAATTCTCTATCAATAGCTCTCCCACAGACGGCCCCAGGGGCTCTCTTTCTTCCACTCCTCGAAAACCCGAACACCGTGCTTCTTCCACCAGTGCTTATCGTGATAGGTATCCGAAGCGGCCACGAAGACTTTTACAAGAGGCGTGTGGAAGAAGAGTTTCTGAAAGACCTTCAATGGGCTGAACCAGAGCAGATCACCGACTCTGCTGGCAAAGTTGTCTCCCACGTGGAATTGCAGGTTCACTCCAGACACATCGTCCCCGACCAACTCTATGTTCTCAGGCCTGCCGTTCCCAAGGCCCTCTTCATCGGCCAGCCTTATGTATTTCAAGTCCATCGGATTGAAGCCCATCATCTTCGCCGCAACCGCGTCAATAGCGACCTGGTCTTCACTGGCGAGTATGTAGTCTGCCTTCACCGGGATCAGTGTTCTGGGACCGGGTCCGTTTCCCGCAGTCGTTCCATCCATGAAGGCAAACAACCCTGTGTGTATCTCCTTCTGTATCTTCAGCAAGTCAACCAAAGTTTCATGTATCCATGAATGAGTGTAATGCCTCTTCACGTTCAAGAGACCGCCGAATGCGTTTTTCATCGCGCCTGTGGTCGTCGTATAGATGTGGCACTTCATCGTCGGAAGCTGAATTATGTTTTTGCCGAAGAAGTAGTCAGGAAGCTTCACTCCCTCGGGAAAGATCTTAGGCAGAACCGTCAGTTTGCTTTTTGGCGTATATTCAATCCATGACATGTCTTTCGGTTCGAAGTTGTACAGGACGGGGATATTGTATTTTTCGTAGACGATGTCATACTTGTTCTGTTTCTCTCCGTACTTCGGCCTCGTAACCACAGTCTTATTCTCTACCGAAACGATGTCGTTCATGCCTTCATCCTTCAGTGCGAGCACTACGCCTTCTAGCTGCCACGGCGTGCTATTGGCGCCCGGCATTGGAAGATGCCAGGAAATGTTGTCCTTCAAGATTGTCGTGGCACTTACGTCCAAAGCCTCTTTCATACCGGCAAGTTTTGCAAGCCTTCTATAGTCATTCAGGACAGTCTCCGGTCTAGTCTTTAAAATCGCAACTTTCGTCTTTTTCATCTTCTACCTCCGCTATTTCGCTATCGCAACCAACCAAATCCCTACCGCAATGACGGCTATTCCCATGAGCTTCATTGCGCTGAGTCTTTCGTCAAACAGGAAAACCGCCGCAACGGTAACGATCGCGAACCCGGCGCTCGTCATTATCGGATAGGCAACTCCCAGTTTCATCTTCGTCAGAACTACGCTGTAGAAAATGAAGGCAACTCCGAATGAGAAAAGTCCCAGCCAGACGCTGATGTTTGTGATTGAATTTATAAGCATCCCCTTAAGTCCAACGGTGTTTATGTCAGGCGCATTTTGCATCCCGTATTTCAACAGGACATTTGCTCCGGCGTTGAAGACTATTGCAACGACAAGTATCATGGCCTCAGTAAAACTCATAATTCGTCCCTCTTTACAACCAGATTGGCAGATAGATTGCCATCATAACAGATACTAACCACAAAACAACGGTAACCGCTATTCCTCTGTCTCTTGTTACGACTTCCGTCGGGTCGCCCTCTCCATTCTTGAAAAGGAGAAGGAGGTATCTAAACATCCCATAGGTTACGAAAGGCACAGTGTAGACAAGCTTATCAGTACTAAATTTCACAATCGTCGCCGGATCAAGACAGTAGAGAGTGTAGGCGATTATAGTAACAGAGGCCGTAGCAACCATAAGGTAGTCTAGATATCTGTCGTCGTAAACGCTCAAAACCTTTCGGTGATTGTTGCTTTCTTCTTTAAGTGAAAGCAGCTCGTTTCTCCTCTTTCCAAAACCCAAAAAGAGCGAGAGAAAGAAGGTTGTAACCACTATCCATCCTGTAGGAGTTGCATCGATAGCGTAAGCCCCTGCCATTACTCTTATCACGAATCCCGCAGATATGCAGAAGGCGTCAATCAATACGATCTCCTTGCCCTTCAGAGTATAAAAGATATTCTCAACAACATAGAGAAGTAAGAAAACAAGAGCAAGGTATGGAAGAAAGAGAGCAATCAGGACCGCAACGACACTCATTACTGCTGCGACTATTGCTGCATCTCTCACACTGATCTCACCGGAAGCAATCGGCCTATTCTTCTTTCTGGCATGATGCATGTCGCTTTCACGGTCTTTGATGTCGTTGAAAATATAGACGCTGCTTGAAACGAGGCAAAATGCAACGAAGATCAGCGTAGCTCTCAGAAGAGAGTTTGGGTCAGCAAGACTCGAAGAGAATATCAGCGGAGCAAAAACAAACAGGTTCTTTATCCAGTGTCTTATTCTTATCACTCTGAGCGCGATAGCTAGATCTACCATCTTTTTCTCCTGAAGAAGCTTGTGATTATTTAAGAGTCGAGTATCTCATAAGTGCCAAGCTCTCATATATTAACACACAGGCTTGAAAAGTCGACAATGCGGAGTTGAAATCATCCAGTGAAGTTAAACCCTTCATCGAACAGCTCGAGACAGGCATCTACGACTCTTGCATCATAGAGCTTTCCCTTACCGCTTCTGATCTCATCAAGCGCCGCCTGAAGACCGAGTGAAGACCTATACGGTCTGTGAGACGCCATCGCTTCCACAACATCGGCAACGGCTATTATTCTAGCCTCGAGAATAATCTGATCCCCCGAGATTCCTTCGGGATAACCGCTTCCGTCAAGTCTCTCGTGATGCTGCAAGATTGCGTCTGCCACCGGCCAGGGGAATTCGATATCTTTGAAAAGCTCACATCCCGCCGTCGGGTGAAGTTTGATCAAATCGAACTCGAGATTGGTCAGCTTTCTTGGTGTGTTGAGTATCTCCGCGGGAACCTGTATCTTTCCCACATCATGAATCATCGCCGAAAGCCTCAGTCCCGTAAGCCTGTTCTCTTCGAATCCCAGCTTTTTGCCGATTGCAACAGAAAGCTCTGCGACTCTCCTTTGATGACCTGAGGTATAAGGGTCCCTGAGATCTACGACCGAAGCGAGAACGTTCACCGATGCCTCCATCGTTTTTGAAACAGTCTCCAGACTCTCTCTTAGCTCTTCGGTACGTTTTCCGACTTCTCTTTCAAGATGGAAGCTTCTATTACCCAGTGACCCGATCAGAACCGCAAGCGACAGAGTTACAGTCAGTCCGATCGCGAGGATGAAGATCCAGTAGTTCATGGGGTACACGACGCTGAAATCCGGCCCTGGATGGGCAACAATAACGAAAAGCCGCCCGAACAGCATTACCGGAAGGGCGATGTTTTGTTCATTTTCCGGATAGTGCCATATGGAAGTCTCCGCAGACTCATGTACATGTAAACCAGATTCCTGCGCCGAGGAAAACAACAGTACTGGATTTCCGTCCGAGTCGATCTGATAAAGCCCAAAAATAACTGTTGGATCTCCATTACTGGGGAGAATCGGAACGTCACTGTGAAACGCTTGTGAATGAAAGATAGCCCCTACGAATCCAGTTTGACCCTGCGGTCTCTCCTCGACAATCGGTCTGAAGACAAAGAAGTGGAGGGCTTTCTCTTCGTCCGTCGGAACGACGACAGGATCGCTTGCCCACATCAGTCTAAAAGCAGCTGCCTTTTCAATAGCTTCCCCGACCGACTCGAGAGATCCCAGGTCTAACCCCAGCAGATTTCTGTTGCTCTCTAGAGGCTCAATGTACTGTATCGGGTAATATGACTCGCGATCCAGAACTCTTTCCTTTGCGCCAGATTTGCCGGGTTCCCAGACGAAGAAGTCCGGAAAGCCTTCACTTCTGATACTTTCTTCGAACGACTCTAACTCGCCCGGCGAAACCCTCTCAATCCAGAACCATGAAATCAGTTCGTTGTTTTTCGAGAGTGAACCTACGTAGTTCAAGAACTCCTGCCTGTAAACAAAGCTGCTTGACTCAAAGAACCTGGCAAGAGCCTCGACCTGAAAGTCTTCAATATTCTTCATCGCTCTGGAAAGCGAAGTTACATGAGTCGCGGCCAGATCTGCAAAGGCGTCATTTCGCGCTGCCTCCTGTCTGTCATGAACTAGAGATGAGACCATGATGGTAACAGCGACTCCAAATGCGGCAAAGGCGATAGCCTCAAGGTACCTCTGAACTCTCTTTTCCTTCTTCTCTTGTGGCAGCTTGTCTCTGCGGATGATGAAGAATCCCGAAAGTATCGCCATCAATATCAGAACCAGAGAGAAAACTACGGGCTTAATCGCATATGATAAAATCCCTTTCCGGAAGTCGTTGGCTTCAACGTCTATGCCGAGTACGGCAAGGAGTCTGCCTGAATTTTCATCAATTACGGGAACCATTACCGATACCCATGTTCCCCAGCTGTCAGTAATTACTGGCAGCACTCTGGCCTTCTTCTCCCGGAAGACTTCAAAATCGTACTCAGTAGCATCGGCGTATATGTCTCCCGGAAGAGATTCGTCATCTGAACCGGGCGGCTCGGAATCAATGAAAAAGAACAGCTCTCCAGATTCCTTCTGTCCCAACAGGTAGATGAAGCGGTATTGAGGAAATAGGGCATTAGTTTGCTCGAGTTGGCTCTTGAGTCTCCAGTATTCAGGCCTGTCCAGATCATCTATGCTTCCTGAAAGCCTCGAAAGTTCGTCCAAACTGAGACCGCTGTGGACAAATCTGGCCTGTCTCAAAAGCCTGTCCGAAAACTCCCTCCTTCCCCTGGCTATCTCGGCAAATGAAAGCAGAACACCCAGAAGAAGAATCAGAACGACAGAAATAACAACGACGGCAAGTCGGGATAGTTTAGCAGCAAAGCCAACCAATCTTTTGGAAAGACCAAAGCTGGGACCTCTCATCAAAGGCACTTATGGACACCCCTCATCGAAAAACTTTCTCAACCAGATTTTAACACAGGATTTCTCTTCAGCCACAACGTGCTCTTTGAAGAGACCGCGACTTCACTTCTTCAAGCGGCTAATACAATTCGTCAAGATCGATCTCTTCCTCCGGCTTTCCCTTAAGAAGAAAACTCTCGATGTTCTTTAACGCGCCATTTACCATTGACTGCATACTCTCCACCGACCAGCTTCCGACGTGCGGTGACATGACGACATTGGAAAATCTATGAATTGGATATCTCGATGGAAGTGTTACGGGCCGATCACTTGAGGGATACTCGTACCAGACATCTATTGCCGCGCCGGCGAGAGTTCCGCTTTTCAGAGCATCATACAGAGCCCGCTCCTCAATTACTCTTCCCCTGCTCACATTGACCAGGTACTTGTCCTTCATCTGACTTAGCAGATCGGAACCGATGATCCCCGCCGTCTTTTTCGTCAGCGGAAGAGCAACGAATACAAGATCTCCGGCCCGAACGGCATCGTAAATATCGTCTGTTATTCTCTTCACGTAAGGGAACCCGCTGCCAGGCGTTCTCTTGAATCCCGTTATTTCGCATTCAAAGCCGCTGATCAGTTTTGCTATCGCCTGCCCAATTCTGCCTAGGCCGAGAATAGAACACCGCTTACCGATGATCGAGTACCAGGTCGCCTCCTTATTGGATGGCCGACCCAACCACACTCCCTGAGCAAGATCGTTATGAAGTTCGACCACTCTTCCCGTAACTGCTAAGGCCAGAGCTACGGCTCTTTCAGCAACGACCTCCGCATTCTCATGGGTGTTTGAAACAATGACGCCACGTTCTCTTAACCGCTCAAGAGGCAGACCATCAACGCCGGTCCAAGGGACCACAACCATTCTGAGATTTCTAGCCTTATCAAGGTCGGCTTGCGAAAGATTTCCTTTTACTATTACCTCGGCATCGGAAATATGGGATTTCGGATCACTGTTGCTGGAGTACGAGATGAAAGAATGTTCGGGAAATGCTTTTGCAAGCTCTTCAACTTTTCCTTCCCAGTATCTGTCAAGTCTATTTAGGAATAGGATCTTCACGTTTCTAGCCTCCCACGGGATTTAGCACGAGAAAATCGGAGTTTGTAGCGAACCAGTCCATTCAGAGTCTGGATTTCATTCACAATATTGAATCCTATCTTCTCATAAAAACCGACGGCATCCTCGTCTGTCCACACCGCAAGAGTATCTATCATGAAGGCATCTATAATTGTCTTTATGAGTGTGCGGCCGAAGCCTCTCCTTCGCTTGTCTTTCCTGACAGCAAGATGCAGAAGCTCGGACTCTTCAAGCTCATGGAGCTTCAAACCGGCTACAGCAACTATGCTTTCTCCCTGCCTCATAGCAAAGAGTCTTCTCTCCGGAGCCTGATACATCTTTAATACTTCGTCAGACTGCTCCGGTCTTCTCAGACATTCGGAGAAGATCTCCGCAAATCTTGAAGGCAGGTTCTCGATTTCTACTTCCCTAATCATCTTTCCAACTCCTCACCGGCCATAATCGTTGCTTGAGAATCAGGCGCGTTTTCCTTCAACCACTCGTAATGAGTTGCAGCTTTATCGTTCATGCCATTGCGCATATAAAGCTGAACAAGCTTAAGCCTCGCGTTCAGCTGTATCTCTATACTCAAGCCTTCCTCAGCTAAAACCTGAACTATGATCTCAAAATCAGAAATGGCTACATCTAGCTTTCCGAAAAAAGCCGGTATATTCGCGTAAGCGTTAGCCCTTATGACTCTTATTAAGATATCGTCAGGATTCCCTTCCACTGCCCTATCCAGGTGATCGATCCCCTGGTTCAGATTCAACAGCTTTCCAAAGGGGTTCCAGTCATCTCTCGCTCTGAGGAGGAATGAGGACCCAAGATAAGCTCTGGCCAGTCCCAGGTCTCTTCTTTTGAGAACATCTTCGAGGATTCTGATAGCCTTCGTGACGGAATCTTTGTCACCTTCCAGACCGGCATCGTGGTAAGCAATTCCCAGCTCGATGGCAAGATCGATGTTTTGTGGGTCTTCTTTGTGAAATCTCTCCAATTCGGAAATCGAATAACTTGCACATACAAACACTCCGGCAAGCAAGACAATCAAAATTAAGGTCCTTCTCATTTTCTCCCTCCTCTGTAAATATTAGCATATGAAAAGATCTCCGAAAAGAGTCACTGTCACAAAGCACCGCTTCCATTGACTTCGATCGGAGTAATTCAGCCGGCATGAACCTATAGTCTGAGCTCAGAACCTTCCTCGAAAACCGTAAGCTGCCTTTGGCGTGTTCATTTGCTCAGACGAACACTAGGACTGCCAAGGAACTTTAAGGACCTCGATATAAGCCTGTTTTCGAAAGCTCCACATAATGCTGGCCTCCATCAAATCGATGCGAACCTCTCCACGGCACTTTGGAGGAAACAAAAAAAAGCAAAGCGAGAGGCCACATAACTTCAGTTGTTCACTTGCCTCGTCTGGAACCTTCATTCCCGAAAAGTCTAACGATGAAAATCTTCGTGAAGCATTGAAAAGACTACGTTAGAGTTGTTTTCTATAGATTTATCCCTCGTTATATATTATAATGTATGTAACGAGGTGAAGAGATGGGGATTGTCTATCAGAAGAACAAGAAAACAGGAATCACATATGTCTACAAAAACGAAGCCTACTGGGACAGGGAAAAACAACAGTCCAGAGCCAAGAGAACCTTAATCGGCAAGCTGGATCCAGACACTGGAGAAATCGTACCAACCAGGTCATACAGGAAGGATTCTGAACAGAAGGATGGCATTTTGAGAAAGCCTGGACCTGTACCAATAACCAAAATCCGAAGGGATTTCTATGGTGCTTGCTATCTTCTCGATCAGGTTGGAAAGATCACCGAAGTTGCAGCCGATTTGAAAGCCTGTTTTCCCGACCGTTATAGAATGATTCTATCGATAGCCTATTATCTTATTCTCGAAGAGAATAACTCACTCAGTCGGTTTTCTCATTGGCAGAGACTGCATGCCCATCCTTATGGAGAAGACATACCATCACAGCGCAGCAGTGAGCTGTTCCAATCCATTTCCGAAGAAGAGAGGATGATGTTCTTCAAGAAGCAGGGCAGACGTAGAATTGAGAAAGAATACTGGGCCTTTGACATCACTTCCATCTCCAGTTATTCAGAGACACTGAGACAGGTCAAGAAG
>NZ_AYTW01000010.1 GCF_002752635.1 Mesotoga sp. Brook.08.105.5.1 | reverse complement strand
ACCTGTATGCCGGTCACCATCTGGTCAGTAAGCAGGTTTCCTCCAGACTTATCCCGGGATAGTAGCACCCCCCGGTTTAGATGACACTAAAGGTTGTTACGACACGTTCACGGTGGTTCACTTGTATTCGTCTCCTCTGGTACTCACCTGAGGGGATCGCCGTCCCGCCTTTTCCCGTAACGTTCACTACCATGGCTCTTTACCACAGCAGCTTACGGTGGTTTGAAGCCTCCACCTGCATGGCGGCTTCGAGGGACCCTCCCTCATCTTCAATTAAGCATGGCTTGAAGTTTCCTTCTTCGCCTTCTTGGCACACAGCAACCTGCTGCCACGTTAAAGCAGTACTACGCCGCGTGGGAGCTATCCCCAAAGATCGGTGTGGTAGTTCTCCCTCTTGAGCCTGAATTTAATCTGGAAGTCAACGATTTCTTGCCACTTGAGAGCACTGGTTGTTGAAACGAAGCTTACCATTTCGCTTCCGATTCCGAAGACGGGCTCTATGCTTTTTTCTATACTGGAGTTTTTTATCACGTTATAGTCAAGCCTGTAGTCGCCAATTATGGCATGGTCTTCGTACATCTTTGCCTTCACACTCTTTCCGTTAAAGACTACTTCATCTTCAATCGGGAAGGAAAGACCCATGTTTCCCGGCATTATCTTGTCGTGCAGCTGAATGACTTCATTCACAGTTGGTTTCGTCCAGCTCTTTCCACAAGAGGAACAGGAGAACCCCGATCTGAAGCTCTTAATTGATGCGATTGCTCCACAACTAGGGCAGCGCCAGATTAACTTCTCTATGTGCTTGTAGTTTCTGTATGGCAGTTTGAAGGTGGGATCTTCTTTGCCCAAGAAGTTCATGACCTTCTCTTCAAGTTGAGGATCATCTGCTTCAATGGGGTTTCCAAATTCAACAGTCGAAGTACCAATAGAGAATGTTTTCGACCATCTTGGCCAAAGCCGCTGAACTCCGAAGAACTTCACAGGGATTATGGGTATTTTCAACATCCTGAAGAGTTTCCATATCTCCTTTTTTGTATGAAGAGGCCTCCCATCCCACGATCTTGCCGCCTCCGGTGCAATTCCGAGAGGGACTCCCTGTCTTATGGTGGAAAGCATCTGTCGAATTGCAGACGTATCGACGGCGTATCGCCTTACCGGAATTACTGCCAGCCAACCCAGCAAGCCCAATCTGTCGACATAGATTGCAGTGGCGACGAATCTAATGTAACGCCACGTGGAGTAGAAAATCAAGGGGCCGTCAAAATGCGTTTGGTGCGCCAATGCGATTACAAATGGCCTTCTATCTCGCAAGACTTTTGTGTTCTTCACTTTAGAAGGCAAGATGAAAAGAATTACCAGCTTCACAACGAAGGAAGCCACAATGAACTGCCAGGGGATAGATGTTGATTTGTCAAAGGGAATTTGCTTTCCAGCTTTGGGAATCATGAATGGAAGTTTTTCTTTGTACTCGCTGTAGCCAGTTACTCTCTTAGATGTAAGGTATTCTTGAAGCAACGAGTAAATAACGGCCAATGCACCGATTACGGAGACATATAGCACTCTCCAGTAATCGCCACAGAGGAATCCCATGCCGAAAAGGAAGAGAATGAAACCTGCGTTAAACGGATGGCGAACAAATCTATAAGGACCACTCTGAACTGTAGTTTCCGGTCCAAAAGAAGTGGTTGGAAGTCTTCCAGACCAGTAAAAGACGACCAGCGCAGAGTACACGGACAAAAGAAGTGATCCTGCGATAATTACTGATGCGATAACGGTAATCGCTACTGGTGAAGAAAAAGGCGCTCCGCCGAAAAGAAGAATGGGGATTACGATCCACATTATCACGAGTTCTATAGCTGACATAATGAGCTTCATCTCAACCCCTCCACTCTGAACACTGCCCCTCCATCTTTACAGTTCTCTGCATTGATTGAGAGCCTTAGAACTTTGCATATCTTGCTGGCAATCGAAAGACCTAGCCCGTGACCTTCCCCACCTCTTGAAGTGTCGCTTCTGTAGAACCTGTCAAACACCTTGTCTAATTCGTCTTCATTTATCCCTTTTCCATAGTCTCTAACATTAAGTGCACCATCTGAGAATGTGATCTCTATTGGGTGATCGCCGCCGAACTTCACTGCATTCTCCACGAGCACTTTAAGAACAATCTTAAGGAGGACTTTGTCCGTTTCGACTTCAATGTTCGGAACATCAACCTTGAGTTCGACCGATTGGAATGAAGGAGTTCCCAGTATGAGTTCATGTATAAGCTCCCGTAGATTGAAACTCGTTACCTGGATTTCCATGCTGGGTCGCGAGAGGAATAGCAAGGACTCGGTGATAGTCATCATTTTGGCGGCAGTATCGTAAATACTGTCAGCAGCTTCTTTTACAACTTCGGGATCTTGAGATCCCCAGCGCTGAATCAGTCTCGAGAAGCCGAGGATAGCGGTGAGAGGAGAACGAATTTCATGTGCGATGTCTGAGGAAAACTGTTCCTGCCTGCTGTATCCGTCCTGAATTCTGTCTAAGGCTCTGTTGAGATCCTCTTTCATTTCGGCGAGTTCGGAGGTTTTTGGATCACTCTCGAGCCTCCTTGAAAGGTCGTCCAGAGTTATCTCTTTCAGCAGGCGCGAGGTTTCCTTAAGCGGTTTGGAAACTCTACTTCCAAGAAGGAATCCGCCAATTACCGAAAGTACTATTCCAACGAACAGCGATAGAAGAAGAGTAGTCGACAGACTCTCGAGGAAGAAATCCAGGTCATCCATTCTCGCGCCTAGGATAACCTTCTCATCGCCGTTCCAAAAACCGTAAAGAAGATAAGAGCTTCCCTCCAATCTTGTACGGACGTATCCATCTACATCCGGCACAGAAGCTAGCTCTGTAGGATTCTGGACCACAGTGTTGTCGACTCTTACATAGAATTCAGTAGTTCCTCTGCCGATTGACATTCTGCCCATCCCAAATCTGTAACCCTTACCCATAGGAGAATCCATGAAGATCCTCCGCATCTCTGCAGAGTAATTGCGTATGAAAACATTTTCCGAAACTCCGTACACGAACAGGGCGGAGACACATAGTATGAAGACAACAAGTACTACCGAGTAGATGGCTACCTGCGTCGCAGTCGAAAGCTTCTGCTTATCTGACAACGTAGCCAGATCCCCTTACCGTCTTGATTATTCCGCCGCTCTTTCCCAATTTCTTGCGAAGGTAATTGATATAAACTTCAACAACGTTTGGATTACCCCAGTCCTCGCTTCCCCAGACCTTTTCAAGCAATCTATCTTTCGACATGACAATTCCGGCATTTGACAGCAAGACAGCCAGAAGATCGAACTCAGTTTTGCTCAACTGAAGTTCTTCCCCTCCTAGGGTGGCTTCTCGCGACTGAAGGTCAAGGGTAATCTCATGGTAGCTTATTCTTTCCCCTTTTCCCTTTCTCCGGAGAATAGCTTCGATTCTAGCTAGAAGCTCCTCAATAGCAAACGGTTTAGGCAAGTAGTCGTCTGCGCCGCTCTTCAGGCCGCGTACACGGTCCTTCACTTCGCCTCTTGCAGTAAGCATTATTACGGGTAGGTCGGTCGAAACATACTCCCTGATCTCTTCGAGTACCGAGAAGCCGTCGATTCCCGGAAGCATGACGTCGAGAATCAGAAGATCAGGAAGTTCCTTCTCAAGATACTTCAGTGCTTCCTTCCCATCACCCAAGACTTCTATTTCATACCCCTCGTGGCTTAACTCCATGCGGAGCAGTTTCGCAATATGTACATCATCTTCTACAGCTAAAATCCTTCCCTTCACTTCTTCACTCCTCTATCTCTCAACATGTACGACGAAGTCCCTCCGAATATCATACCTGCCGTCATAAGCAGCAACCCTATTACCTCCATTTTACCCGGAATCTCTCTCAGTATTATCATCGCGAAGAACAAAGCAAATGCCGGTTCGCCAACATAGATAAGTGATGCGCCGACTGATCCGAGAAATCTCTGGAATCTCAGCTGTACTGCCACGGCGAAGATAGTAGCGAATACCGCCGAGAAGAGAGCGACAGTGACTATAGATCCGCTTACCCGTACCCCGCCATCGACAAAAGGAATGAGAACCAGATTAACGATAATGACCACCACAATCTGAGGGACCAGCAGCTCCATCTCTCCTGAGTCTTCTCTTTCTGTGAAATACGAGATGAATACTACATGCAGAGCAAAGGAGATTGCACAAAGGGTTGTGAGCAAGTCGCCAAAGTTGAAACCGGCTTCCGGCGTCGTCAAAAAGTAGAGTCCAACGAGAGACACAGCGAGCGCAAGAATCTGATACCTGTTGGGAATACGCTTTTCCACAAACGGGCCGATTATCGCTACAAGCCCAACGTAGAGAGCGGTAATAAAGGCGCTTTTCGATGCTGTGGTGTGAACAAGTCCCCAGGTTTGAAACACATAACCGCCCGAAAGAAAGAGCCCGAGAATCAGTCCCTGAGTGAAGCTTCTTCTCGAAAGCCTTATTCCCAGCTTCTTCCTTATGGGGATGAGTAGCAAGAGAGCAAATGAAAAGCGAAGAGCATTATAGAAAACCGGGGAAAGCCCTTCCAGTATGTTCTTCTGAACTGGAAAGGTCAGTCCCCAGAATGCAACAACGAGTAGTAAGTTGACGTATGCCTTTGACTTCTGCTTCATCAAAGAAAGAATTATCCCTTTCGGGACACTCTTAGTCGCCTGCGCTAAGTACTATTGCGATTACAATTCCCGCGATCAGCACTCCGATTATCGAGAAGAGTATGATGTTGTCCGTTTTCTTCTCTTGCTCTGTCTTCTCAGTTAATCTGAAATCGACCGAAGTCGTCATGTCTCTGTTGATGTAGACATTCTGTTTGGAATCGTGGTAACCCCACTTGGAGACTGTTACCGTATGGCTTCCAACCTTCTCAAAATCTCTGTAAGGTGTGTCACCGGCATACTGTCCATCCACATAAACCTGACCATCGGGGATCGATGTAACTTCCAGATAACCGTAAATGTAATTTGGCAAGAGCGAGAACTGAAAGTTGCTTGAACCAGGTTGCACGTTTATTGTTGCCGGTCCGTATACGAGGTTCCTGTCTGTGTAGATGTATACCGAGTGCATACCGGCCTCCAAAGTTGTCGTGACCGGTGATTTTCCCATGAATATTCCATCGACATAGACATTTGCATCCTTTCTGTCTGCACTGATTGTAGTCCTAACCGTGAAAGGCACATAGCTGTTATAGAAGTAAGTATAACCTATCCCCCAGCTTGTGTTGAAGACAGGGTTAATCGCAATCGACAAATTGTTCACGTTCTGACCCAAATATGGGAATGGATATCTATCGAACAGAGAAAACACATTCCCTAAGAAATTCAGGGGAGAAGTCGATGCAACGACTACTATCGTCTCTCTTCCTCTGTTTGATTCGACCTGCAGATTGTATTTTGTGGTCGCCTTATCCGTCGGTAGAGTGTAGGTCCTTCCACCCTGGACGTAGTTGTCCTGATCGTAGACATTTGGAAAGAGAACCTGGACCTGCCCCGACTGATCGATATCCAGAACAGCCACATAGGCGCTTCTGTCAACGGAGAAAGACAATCCGAGCGACTCGCCACCGTAGTAAGTTGATCCGGTACCCTTGTTCAAGCTTACGTTTACATTGATGCTAGCTCCTGACCTGTTCAGGAACATAAGTCCCTGAGGGTCATAAGCGACTGACGTGGCAATAAGAGAAACACTGAGAGCAATAATCGCAATAAGCAGTACTTTCTTCACGCTAATCCCTCCTTATCCCTTTAGGCTTTCTATTGCATCGGTGATAACGCCTGTTGATTTCGAAAGTCCCTGAATTTCCTCTTCTGAAAGTCCAACATGCAGTATTCTTTCTACTCCACTTCTCCCTAGAATACTGGGAACGCTGAAAGGCACATCCTGCATACCTTCAAATTCCCTGTGTACAGATGAGACTGTAAGGACTGAGTGTTGATCGTTCGGAATAGTGGAAAGCACCTTTGATACAGCAAGCCCTATTCCGTAGTATGTTGAACCCTTCTTTTCAATAACACGATAAGCAGCGCTTCGTGTCTCTTCAAACAGTTTTTCAAACAAAACGTCTTCGCAGTTCCCGCAGAACTCCTTTATCGGAATACCTGCGATGTCGACATTCGTCCAGTTAACGATCTCACTATCACCGTGTTCACCAATAACATATGCGTGAACGTTTCTTGGGTCAAGTCCACAGTGGTCGGCTATGCTCTGTCTTAGTCTTGCCGTGTCCAAGGTAGTACCGGAACCGATGACTTTGCTCCTGTGAAAGCCAGATGTCCTCCAGGCAACTCATGCGAGTATGTCTACCGGATTCGAGACGACCAAAATAATCGGCTCTTTGCTGAATGAAAGTACTCATCGACTGCTCTCTCAACCATTTTTGCGTTGTTCTTTAAAAGCTGGAGACGACTCTCCCCTTCTTTCTGTGGCCTTCCGGCGGTAATAACAACAACATCGGAATCTGCCGACACATTGTAACTTCCACCGGATATCTTCACCGGTCTCACATACACATTTCCATGACTCAGGTCCATAGCCTGACCCACTGCAAGTTCTGTATTTACATCAACAAGCGCTATCTCTCTTGCAATTCCCTTTATCATTGTTGCATACGCAATTGACGAACCTACCATTCCGGCTCCGATTATCGAGACTTTCATCTATCACCTCCCGACAGGAGTTCATCAAACCAATGTCGGAATCGTGATTCAAGGTTCCGCTTCTCCACCTTCTCGACTATCTCTCCCTTGAGAAAAATGACTCCGCCGGATGCAGTGCCGGCGATCCCAATGTCCGCATCTTTTCCTTCCCCAATTCCGTTTACAACGCATCCCATAACGGCTACAGAAATGTCATCCTCGATATTCCCTACCCAACTCTTCACTTTCCTTGCAAGAGACTCAACATCTATTTCGGCTCTTGCGCACGTCGGACAGGAAATCACGTCAACTCCCTTTCTTAGCCCAAGTGAACGAAGAATGCTCAAGCCTACTTCGATCTCCTGAACGGGGTCTCCCGACATCGATACTCTTATGGTGTCTCCAATGCCTTTCAGCAAGAGTGTGCCAATACCAATAGAAGACTTTACGGTTGAATCAAGCCCGAAACCTGCCTCTGTAACTCCAAGGTGAAACGGATAATCGGTCTTCTCGAACAGGTATTCATTTGCACTCACAGTCTCTGATACCGATGAAGACTTAAGAGAAATCACAATGTCCTCGAACCCTGCACTCTCAAGTATTCTTACTTGCGCAAGAGCGCTCTCTGCAAGAGCGGTGGGTTTGTCGTACGAACCAAAACTTCGGTCGAGAGAGCCAGAGTTTGCGCCAACTCTTATTGGAACACCGAATTCTTTAGCAACCTTCACTGTCTCCCGGACCTTCCATTCCTGACCGATATTTCCCGGATTTATCCTTACCTTTGCTGCACCGTTCTTTATGGACTCAACTGCGAGTCTGTAATCAAAATGAATATCTGCAATTACAGGGATTTTGCTTGATGAGCAAATCTCTTTGATGGCCTGTGCTGACTCAAAATCCGGAACGGAGACTCTTACAAGATCACACCCGGCATCTGTAAGCCTATCGATCTGCTCGAGAGTTGCAGGAATGTCGATTGTCTTGGTATTTGTCATTGACTGAACCGAAACCGGATTTCCGCCACCGACCAAGACATTCCCAACTCTTACGGTTCTACTCATAACCATCTGCCGATATCGATGAACGTAATATAGATCATGAACCCCATGAGTATCATGAAGCCAATCACATTGATTAACCCCTCAATCTTCGGATCCAGTCTCTTTCTGGTAATTATCTCAAGCAAGGCAAGCAACATCCTCCCACCATCCAGCGCGGGGAAGGGAATCATGTTTATCACTCCGAGGTTGAGCGAGATGAAGCCCGCGAGGAAAAGAACTATCCTCGTCCCAAGGCTCACTGCCTGGTCAACTATTGTTACCAGTCCAATAGGACCGGTGAATTCGTTGATGTTCGCTCCTCCAGTGAAGAGGCTGCCAACAACCTTCACCATGGTTATTAGGAGATCGTTTGCCCACTGAACCCCGAGAACTGCGGCCTCAACCGGGCTATCTGGATACCAGTAATCGCTTCCCTGAGAAAAGGCACCGACCTCACTCACGAGAGCAATCATTTCGTTCTTGGTCATCGTTAAGTCAACTACCTGTCCATCCCGTTCCAGGGTAACGACAAATTCTTCAGGGAAGCCGTATCTAGCGAAGGTAGTCTCTCTTCCTGTGAATTGAATTAGAAGTTCGTTTGGTTTCAAGGAGAGGAGCTGACTCATGGTTGTAAGATCATAACTTGTCTCGGTTGTCATCCCGTTTACCGAGACAAGAACATCTCCCTTCCTGAACTGGCCGAAATCAGTTGCAACTATCGGTTTGAAGTTTGCATAGTAGATCCCCATTGCGTAGCGTTCCTCTGCAGGGGAATAAGTCAGGAGCGTGCCGGAAAGATTCGAACCGTCGGCAAAACCAAGTCTGATAGTGCTCTCAGGAGATAGTATGCCGCCGTATCCAACGTAATCGCCGTTGAACGATGCTCCGTTTATTGAAGAGAGAGCATCGCCAAATTCACCTGAGACATTGCCGATCACAATGAAGGCCTCTTGAGGAAGCATTTCTGGGATTAGAGTTATTTCGACTTCTCTGCCTTCCCTAATAACTACTAGATCTATTTTCTCGCCCCTCACAACGGCTTCGCTAAGTCTTGTATTGTCTAGTAGAGTCTTACCATTTACTGAGGCGATCCTATCTCCGGGAAGCATTCCGGACAGTGCTGCAGGAGAACCAAGCTCGACCTTGTCGATCTTGACTTCCTGAAAGCCCCAAACTACTGCTACCAGAGAGAGTATGAGAAAACCCAGAAGCAAAGAAAAGGCCGGACCGGCGAAATAGATAATGAATCTCTGCCAGGCCGGCTTGTTCTGTATCTGCTCGTTATCCGGAACGGAGGAGTCTATAGCATCTAGGTCTTCTCCGGCAGGTCTCACGTAACCGCCAATTGGAAATGCGTTTATCCTGAATGTAGTCTTCTTTCCTTTTTTTGACCAGAGCTTTGGACCCATTCCTATGGCGAATTCTAGAACTCTCACTCCAAAAACCCTCGAGAACAGGTAGTGACCGAGTTCATGAACAACCACTATCCCCGTTAGAATGAGAAGAAAGTACACTATTGCTAATAACATCTATTCACCTCTTCTTGAGCCAATCTTCTTGCCAGAACGTCAATCTCGATAATTTGACTGTAATCGACCGGATTTAGATCATCTGTTCGGGCAACCGTCCTTTCAATTATATTGTAAATGCTCCCAAAAGGCATCCTACCCTTCATAAAAGCATCGACTGCTATCTCATCTGCAGCATTATAAGCGATTTGCTTGCTGACAGTTCCACAAATCTCTCTCGCAAGTGTCAGAGCGGGAAATCTCTCTTGCTGCAGTTCTTCCAGGGCAATTGGTATGCCGGCTATCCTCTCTTCTCCGAAAAGATGGTGGTGCACTGGATAAGTCAGAGAATATGCAATCGGAATTCGCATGTCCGGGCGCCCCACATGAAGTTTCATAACGCCATCATTGTACACAACACCGGCATGAACAAAACTGTTTCTACAAATATAAGTATCAATTTCACTCGATTCGAACCCAAAGAGATATTTCGCTTCAATTACTTCGAGTCCCTTGTTAACCATTGAAGCGCTATCAACGGTTATCCTGTTTCCCATAGACCAAACAGGGTGTTTCATGACATCTTCAGGGCTTGCTTGGTGAATCCTTTCTTTCGGCCAATCCCTCAGGGCGCCGCCAGATGCGGTTATCAAGATTCTCTCAGGGCGAACAGTACCGTCAAGAAGCTGAAAGAGGCCGCTGTGCTCTGAGTCGACCGGGATAAGCTCTACCCCTCTGTCGGCACATCTGTCCGGAAGAAGATTACCTCCACAAACGATAGACTCTTTGTTCGCAAGACATAGTCTGCTGCAGACTTCAGCCGCCTTAAGGCTGAATCTCAGTCCGGCCGCTCCGCTGACCGCAAGCATCACATAATCCGGGCGGGACTTTTCGAGCATCGTTTCTATCCCCTCTTCGCCTTGGAAAAAGGTTGTTTCCGGAAAGGAATCGACTAGATCCTCTTTTTTTTCAAGAGTGGCGGCGAACTTGGGATGAAATTCTGAAAGCTGTTTAGAAAAAGAGACGAAATTGTGGCCACAGGAAATGGCCACAATTTCGATTTCTTCAATCTTATCTACTATTTCGAGTGTCTGTGAACCTATAGATCCAGTAGAACCAAGAACAGCCAACCTTTTCTTCATGACTCAAACTTCTTTTTTATCTCGGCCGGTTCTCCAGAAGTATCTTCAATTATCTTTTGAATCTCTGATTGGGAAAGCGCCATAATCTTCTCGACTTTTTCGGGCACGTTCTGTCTTTTGCCCGGGACGCATTTGTCTGCGTTCTCTTCCTTGTTCGCGACCTTTATGGCAAAGGCAGCACAACCGGGTGATCCGCAGATTCCGCAGTTTATGTTTGGAAGAATCGCAAAGACCACAGCAGCTCTAGAATTCTCTTTCAGTTTTCCCTTGTAACTATCGATTTCTTCCTGAGTCGGTCTTTTTGGTTTTGGCGGCGCTGCTTTTACTTCTTTCCCGGAGACAGCGATCAGTTTTTCCAGTGTCTTTTCCGCATCTTCCTCTGCCTCTTCAAAGAGAGCAGTGAGCTTGTCGACATCCGTGTCCATGATTAGCTTCAGTTTTTCAGGTACGCCGGATCGCTTGCCGGGAATACATCCATCCAGCGGGGCTTTGCCTTCGGCGATAGCTTTTGCAAAGGCCGAACAACCGGGGAAACCACAAGCGCCACAGTTGACGCCTGGCAAAGAGGCTTCGATGAGTGTGATTCTGGGATCTTTCTTGACCGCAAACTTCGCAGAGGCGAAAGCTAGAAAGACACCTGCTCCTATGCCAAGTATGGCCATAAACAGAACTGAATAGACTACTGTCATACACACCGCCTCACAGTTTCACGAGGCCCTGGAAACCCATGAAGGCCATCGAGAGCAAACCGGCTGTGATCAATGCAATGGCAGTGCCCTTGAAGGGCTCCGGAATTTCGGAGAGCTCCATTCTCTCTCTTATAGTTGAGAAAAGAATTAGCGCGAGGGCGAAACCAAGTCCGGCGCCGGCGGCATTAACTATTGTCTCGAGCAGCGTATAGTTCTGCTGAACATTCAGAAGCGCCAGACCGAGAATTGCGCAATTAGTAGTTATTAGGGGAAGAAATATCCCCAGCGCATCATAAAGTGACGGACTGGCCTTCTTCAGGAAGATTTCTACAAACTGCACCAGTGTTGCAATAATCAGGATGAATACTATTGTTCTAAGAAAAGGAATACCCAGCGCGTCAAGCGCGATGTTCAAGAGCCATGTGATTATTGAAGCCATGATCATTACAAATGTAACGGCTATGCTCATTCCAACAGCTGTATCTGTCTTCTTCGAAACACCGAGGAACGGACATATTCCTAGAAATCTAGATAGAACGAAGTTGTTTATTAGAATTGCTGAAAGAAATATGAAAACCAATCTGGTAGCCATCAGTCAACCCTCCTCATTTTGCTGCCTTCTTAGGTTTGCTACGCCTTATTCCAAGGTAGTTGAAGAATGCGGCAAGCATTCCCAGAGCAATGAATGCACCTGGAGGGAGTATCATGGCAAACATCTTCACATCCGAAAGGTGGTAGTTGAAGATTGAGCCATTACCGAGAAACTCTCTTACTGAGCCCAGCAAGACCAGAGAGGCGGTAAAACCAAGTCCCATTCCGAGCCCATCCAGGAAGGATCTGAAGACACCGTTCTTTGAAGCAAAGGCCTCTGCTCTACCGAGAATGATACAGTTCACCACAATCAGAGGGATGAACAATCCCAGAGTCTTCCAGAGATCATAGATGAAACCATGCATCAGCATATCGATCATAGTTACAAAGGAAGCAATTATCACAATGTACGAAGGGATTCTGATCTTGTCCGGAATGAACTTCCTTACGAGAGAGATCGTAATGTTCGACATTGCTAGAACGGCAGTCGTTGCTAGCCCCATGCCAAGACCATTCTCAGCGCTAGTCGTAGTGGCTAGAGTCGGACACATTCCCAGAACCTGAATGAAAATCGGATTCTGCTTGAAGATTCCGTTTGTGAGGACTTTGAACTTAGATTCAGCCATTATCGAACACCTGCCTTTTCCAAGAACTCGGATATAGCATTTAGTGAGAATGCGACGGCTCTTGGAGTTATCGTCGCTCCAGTCATCACGTCACTTACTGTGACTATTCCGTCTTCTTGCTTTCTAATCTCTATCTGATCTCCTGAGGGAGTCACTCCTGCGTCTTTGTCAACCCTTACGCCCTTGTCAAGGCCCTTACTAGCTATAGGGAAGAACCTCTGCTGGACGACATCGTTAGCAATATTGGCTCCAAGTCCTGGGGTCTCTTGCGAGTACTCGAGAACTTTTATTGCGTTAAGGCTAACTCCGTTTGGTCCACTGACGAAGGCAGCCATCGTCTTTACATCTCCGCCATAACCGACCGCGATTCCTATTGCTACGTATATTTCGCTGCCGTCTTCCTTGACAAACTTGTATGCAGGACTTTCAACCTTTCCCTGTGAACTTGTTGCCGTATAGATTATGCCTTCCGATGAGTCGAATCCGGCGGGAAACCATTCAAACTCCGCCAGTTCGCTGGCAGTCTCAGGGATGTTTTCTGCTGCTATAAGCAACTCTCCAGTCTCCGCATCTGTAAGGACTTCTCGGATAGCCTTTAGTTTTGCGCCTAATTCCGCATTGGCGATGGGCTCCTTAACGACAGTATAAACTACCGAAAGAACCAGTGCGGCGATAATAGTAATTACCATCAGAGTAATGCCCGTCTTCAAGTATTCACGCATTGCTCTTCACCTTCTTTGGCTTTCCAAATATCTTGGGCTTGGTCCCCATATCTATTAGAGGCACGAAGGCATTCATCACCAGAATTGCGAATGAGACACCTTCCGGATAACCTCCGAATAACCTGATGATCATAGTCACAGCTCCACAACCTATTCCGAAGATAATGTGCCCTTTGATAGACATCGGGCTAGTCACCATATCTGTTGCCATAAACAGAGCTCCAAGCATGAGACCGCCGCCAAAGATGTGATAAAGAGGCGAACCAAAGCCCGGATTCACCGCATAGAATATCGAGGCCATTATCGCAACCGTTCCGACGTAGGCAATGGGGATAAACGGTGCCACTCTCTTTCTTAACAACAACCAGCCAAAGCCCAATAGAAGCAGCAGCGCGCTAACCTCCCCTATAGAGCCGGGGATAGTGCCAAGGAACATCTCCTGCAATGAGAAAACTCTTGGTGCTCCCTGCTTAAGAATAGCCATCGGAGTGGCGGTGGTCTGCATATCGAACGGATTGAACCATGTTGTCATCTGAACGGGGAACGAGATAAGAAGAAAGACCCTTCCGACCAGTGCGGGATTGAAGAAGTTCTTTCCGAGACCCCCAAATACTGCCTTCGCGATTACTATTGCAACAAAGACACCTATCAGCGCCTGCCACCACTCGACAGATACTGAAAGGTTCAGTGCAAGCAACAATCCCGTGACGGAACCGCTAAGATCGGGTCTGAAGCTCTTTTTCTGTCTTACGAATCTCACCACGAAGAATTCAAGAGCTTCTGCGCCTAACGTACACACAAGGATAAGAGCGAGGGCCTTCAATCCGAACGAAACGACTGCCCAAACTGCGGCCGGAGAAAGCGCTATCAAAACGTCCAGCATTATCTTACGAACGCTGTCTTCTGATCTTAGATGAGGTGCTGCCATCATTGAGAGCTTCACTTCTTCGCACCTCCCTTCAAACTTCTGTAGACCTTCTTATGCAGTTTGAAGTTCTTGACTAGATCGATCTTTGCAGGACAGGCGTAGGAACAGCTACCGCACTCAATGCAATCTAGCAGGCCGTTCTCCACCTGAATGTCGTACAATCTGTTTGTGCCGTAGAGATTGAGGAGAAAGGGTTGGAGGTTCATCGGACAAACAGAAGTGCATTTCCCGCATCTTATGCATGGAAACTCTTCTGTTGGTTTGCTCCTGAGAAGCAGGGTTATCCCGGAAGTGCCTTTGACCGTAGGTACATCAGTCTTAGGAACCGTCATTCCCATCATAGGACCACCGAAGACGGCTCTTTCCACTGATTCCTGCGCGCCTCCAGCATATCTGATCAACTCATCCGCCATTATCCCGATTCTCGAGACCACGTTTACGGGTTTCTTGATTCCTTCACCCGTAATCGTCACGCCTCTTTCGACAAGAGGGCGGCCAAGTTCGACTGCCTCATAGACAGAGAATGCAGTTCCAATATTATCGACTACAACCCCTACATCTAGGGGAAGCCCGCCTGAAGGAACCTTTCTTTTCGTCAGCGCGAATATTAACTGCTTTTCGGCTCCCTGTGGGTATTTTGTTCTTAGAGTCTTCACCTGTATCGAAGTTGACCGGACCGCCTCTTTCATCTTCTCTATCGCCTTTGGCTTATTGTCTTCAATTCCAACGATAGCTTCTTCAACGTTTAGTGCACGCATCAAAGCGAGGATTCCCCTGACTACTCCCTCAGAACGCTCGAGCATGAACCTGTAATCAATGGTAAGGTAAGGTTCACACTCTGCGCCGTTTATGACAAGGAGATCGATTTTCTTATCCTTCGGAGGGGACAGTTTGACGCTGGTCGGAAACATTGCGCCGCCGAGCCCAACAATACCTGCAGACTTAACCCTTTGCACGATCTCTTCGGGTAAAAACTGATCGAATGGTTTTGCTGGCTGAAGCAGGTCCCACTCATCTTCTCCGGTCCTATCTATGACAATCGCATCGTCAGGTTTTGCAAGAGTGGGATGATAATACTTGGCAATCTCTTTAACCTCGCCTGTTAGAGGAGAATGGAGATTTGCAGAAATGAAGCCGCCAGCTTCGGCAATTAGCTGGCCGGTTCTGACTCTGTCTCCAATACTTACAACAGGCTTTGCTGGGACTCCGGCGTGATTAGCAAGAAAAACATAAACCCTTTCAGGAGGCGGTAGAACACTTAGCTGACAATCTTGGGAAAGTTCTTTTTTCTCTGGCGGGTGCACCCCTCCTCTGAAGGTAGGCAACCTCATTTAGTTATCACCTCTCAACCTTAATCAATAGATGTTTGCCTTTCTGGGATCCCGAATATCATGAAAGTGACTGCGACTCAAAATGGAAAAAGCGATTGATATTATCAAACAATAGGAGCGGATCGCTCCGCTCCTATTATAGTACAATGTTTGCGTCTTAACTTAATCTAAAACTACTTTCTGGTTATCCTTCCGCTATCGGCGTAAGCGGTTATCGGGCTTATCTCTCCAACGAACTCAACCACTACATCTGCCAGCACGAATCCGGTGTCGTAACCGGAGAGTCCTGCAAGGACCGTATACCCGTCACCGCCAGAGGCAAGGTAGTTATTTGTAGCAACTTTGTACACCTTATTGTCATCAATGGGTTCTCCGTTCACAAGAATATCCTTGGCCTCGCCATTCTCTATTACATAAGTTACTCCGCTTACCTGAGCCATCGCTCCCTGCCCTGGTTCTCTGGTTGCCGTGTACTCCAGAAGATCTCTGAGGGCTGTCCCCGGTACATCAACAACGTAAAGTGTATTTCCGAACGGGAGTACTGTAAGAATGTCGCGATATGTGATCGGACCAGCCTGAATTGAAGCTCTGATACCACCGGAATTGGTTATTGCAAGGTCCGCTCCGGACTTCCACACCATCGCGTCACAGATCAAGTAACCGAGGTTTGTGTCTTGGGCTCTAACTACTCCCCTGTCACCCTCAAGCTTGATCGTTGTTTCACCGACAACTATGCCAAGAGCTTCTCCTCCGGCCTTCTTGAAGTAATCAAGAACAGTTGCCACTGCGAAGTCAGGTTTTATCTCTTCTGCCAGGACAGGAAGATTCCTGAAAGAAACGAAGATTACCGTTCCGTCGACGATTTCTAGATCGAGCTTGCCCACATTCTTTGCCCATTCTCCAGCAGAAACGATAATTGTTTCGTTGATTATTTCAGGTCTTTCATAGAAAGTGTGGCTGTGCCCGTCAACAATAACATCGATTCCGTCAACCGCCTTGGCAAGCTCCCAGGAATTCGGGCCCGCAAGAACCGGATTGCTTCCCATGTGTGTAAGAGCGATAATTATATCCGCCTGGGCCTCCAGAACCGGTATGATTTCCTTGGCGATTTCTATGACATCCATCCATTCGTAGTCCTTGGCGTACAAGTATTCAAGGATTTCAGTCTCCTGAGCAGTGAATCCTACTATTGCAACCTTTATTCCGCCAACTTCCTTGATAATGTATTCCTGGAAGGCCGGTTCTCCGTCCTTGTAGATATTGGCGCTGAGGAACGGGAAGCTAGCAATGTCCATCTGCTTAGCAAGTACCGATGCGTCGTTGTCAAATTCGTGATTTCCGATAGCCATCGCATCGAGTTTCATAAGGTTCAGTGAAACTATGTCTGGAGCTGCATCCTGCAGGTCCGACTCTGGAACACCGGTGTTCATGTCACCTGCGTGCAAGAAAAGAGTGTTGGGATTCTCCGCTCTAGCCTGGTTGACCAGAGTGGCTACGGCCGCAAGCCCGCCGAACTCGCCCTCTGGCCATATGTGTCCATGAGTGTCGTTGATATGGACAATCGTAAGTCTCTGAGCCATGACAAATACGGCCATGACCAACAGTAGGGTAATCAAAAGAACTTTTTTCATACTTCTACCTCCTTATAGAATATCGGTGATTTCTCCAATTAACTCGAAATCGAAGTGCCTATCTCCTTCACTTATATGGTAATTGATTATTTCTATTTCTGCGCAGTTTGAAGAGACAGTTCTTGAGCTTTTTGTAACCAGGAAACCGTTGAGTTCCGTTTCGGCCGGCTCTGCAAGATACAACGATTTCACAGTGAGAGCCAGTCTGAAATACCAAGAACCGAGGCGCCTCGCATTCATTATTGTCTCTAAGGGAACAAGCGATGTAACAATTGTCGTACAGATTATCAGTATAGCTATCAACAACGAAAAATAAGCTACTCCTTTGCCTTTACTCTCTGGGCGAGATGGTCTTGCCGCCTGCCACATCTCCCTCGAAGTCCTCCTCTTTAACGTGATTAAGAACTGCGCTGTTTCTACCTATCTTAAGATTCTCGGGAATGATTACGTCCGATCCGACAACGACAATACCCGAATCATATATGTGTGGTTGAGATTCGTGTGGCACTTCGTCTCCATAACCAACAACCACCCCATCTCTAACTGTCGTTCTCTCTCCAATTATCCCCTTGTCTATGACCACATTGCTTCCAATTTTGGAGTTTGTCATAATCACAGAATTCTTAACAACCGAACCTTCTCCGATCTGCACGCCTTGGAAGATAACTGAATTCTCTACTCGACCGTAAATCTCTGCCCCTTCGTTAATCAGGGAATTTCTGACATGAGAACTGGTTCCGACGTAAGCAGGGAGATACTCTTCCGTTTGGGTGTAAAACCTCCAGGAAGGATCGTGGAGGTTCAGTGGCGGAATAGGCCGTGTTAGCTCTATGTTTGCTTCCCAGAGAGATTCGATCGTACCGACGTCTCTCCAGTATCCTTCGAAGACGAAAGCGAAAAGCCTTCCAGCGTTATCATGTACGATCTTCGGCAAGATGTTCTTCCCGAAATCATTGTCACTCTCGGGATCCTTTTCATCTTCGATTAACCTTTCTCTAAGGAACTTCCAGTCAAAGACGTAAATCCCAAGAGAGGCAAGATCCGACTTCGGTTGTTCAGGCTTCTCCTGAAAGTCGACTATTTTGTTTTCAAAATCCGTTATCATCATGCCGAATCTATTAGCTTCAGACAGCGGAACACGCATACATGCTACTGTTCCCGTGGCACCTTTCGAGAGATGATAATCAATCATTTCATTGTAATCCATAGAGTAGATGTGGTCGCCAGAAAGGATTACAACAATTTCTGGGTCGTAATCATCGACAAAATCAATATTCTGGAATACGGCATTTGCCGTTCCCTTATACCAGTTTGAATCTCCCTGAGCGATGAACGGCGGGAGAATGACTACCCCCCCATCCTTTCTGTCAAGATCCCAGGGACGACCTATTCCGATATGCCTGGAGAGAATGTGAGGCCTGTATTGAGTAAGCACACCAACTGCGTAGATTCCAGAATTCACGCAGTTACTAAGTGCAAAGTCGATTATCCTGTACTTGCCTCCAAAAGGCACCGCCGGTTTTGCAACCTCATCGGTTAGTAATCCCAGTCTTGTACCCTGTCCGCCAGCTAGAATCAATGCTACTACTTTTTTGGCCATACAATCACCCGCCCTATATTACGCCGTGTTTTTCGATCACTGTGGGCTCTTCGCTCTCACCAACGAAACTTCTCCCAAGCCTAACTGTGCAGTACTTGTCCATAATTACGTTTTCTATGTAAGCGCCTTCTTCGACGAGGCAGCCCTCAAGGAGAACTGAGTTCTTAACGGTTGCCCCTGCCATAACTCTAGTATCTCTGAACAAGACTGAATCTTCGATTCTTCCTCCAATTACGCATCCATCTGCAATGACTGAGTTGTTCATAGATGCCGTTCCGGTGATCTTCGGAGGTGGGAGATCCTTTAGTTTCGTAAATACTCTACCGTTCTCGTAAAACAACTCTCGTCTGATCTGAGGATCCAGGATATCGAGATTTGTCTTGAAATAGCATTTCTTGCTCTGCTTGATATCCCGCCAATACCCGTTGTATCTGTACTCTCTAACATTTAGCGAAGAGAGATTAGGAGAGATAATACCCTTAACAAGCTCGTTATAGCCGTTGGGAACCGCTGAGTAGAGAAGTTCCCGCAGGAGGAACTTGTTTACGAAGTAAACTCCAAGAGCAACGCAGTCTCCCTCATCAGGGTTCTCAGAGGCATTTTCCTTCTCTATCCACTTTATTACTCTTCCGTTCTTGCATATGACTCTATCCATACCTTTCATACCACATTCACCATTCTTGTTTCCTGTTAGGAGGGTTATGTCGGCCACCGTATCGAGATGATACCTGAATATCTTGGTAAGGTCAGTCTTGAAAATATGATCTCCAGAACCAATCAGTACCGAGTCTTCGTTCCCTCTCCGAAGTATGTCTATGTTCTGGAACAGAGCATCTGCAGTTCCCTTGTATCCCATGGAAGGATTATACGGTGAGTAGTAAGGCTGCAGAATGAAAAGACCGCCCTGTTTCCTGTCAAGATCCCATTCTTTACCGGAACCTATGTGGTCCATTAGGCTTCTAGGGCTGTATTGAGTAATAATGCCAACCTTCGATACCCCGGCATTGATCATATTACTGAGCGTGAAATCGATGGACCTGTACTTTCCGAAAACCGGTAGTGCGGCACTTGTACGAACTTGCGTAAGGGAACTCAAGTACTCACCTCGTCCACCTGCCAGGATTATTCCGAGAACTTTCATATGATCACCGCATTCCAGATCTGGATGCGATCTTCCTCCCTTCATCTCGAATTTGTTAGTCAGTACTCCATTAATGGTAAATTGGTCATGAGAGAGACCCCGGGTAAAGACAACTCGCCTACGCCGTCCAGATAACTCTGCATAAAATGGACAGCCTTGTCGAAGGCATCGCTGTAAAGTTCTTCAAAGGTCTTTTTACTCTCCCATCCAGCTATACTGTGAAACCAAGGTTTCATTTCCAGATTCAGCGGATCTGTATGAGTGTCTTTGAAAAAAGCCTCTTCCGGAGAGCCTTCCTTGATGCTGAATCTCTTGAGAATGATGCCCAGTCTGGAACGACCGTATATCCCCGCGAAATACTCGTTCATAGAGTTTATTGCCTTCTGGATAGAACAACCTTTCACTCCGTAGTACTCCTCAGCAATCGCTCTGTAAAGATCTTCTAGAGCTTCAGGTAGAGACTTGGAAAACTCGGCAGTCGGATCAAGGTCAAGAATAACCGCCTCTACTCTGTTCTTCAGTATTACTTTGTCTATCATTGTCTCAAGCTGCTGATACTTATATCCATTTCCCGCACGGGCGACAATATAATGATTAACGGTTGCATCGAGAAAGTAATGGCATATCGCCCCGAGAGAGTAGAAGCGAGAGATCTCTTCGGCTCTTCTGCAGACCTCTTCGGCAAAATCATCACATCTCAGCGTATGAGAAAATCTCCAGAGAGAAAACTCCGGATCTTCTCTTGAGCAATACTGTCCAGGATCAGTAAAGAGGCACCCAAGATTGAACTCCTCTCTTTTGTCGGCTTCAAGATCGAGTCCTATTTCTTCCAGAACATCTTTTCCATACATGATATGAGTCCAGAAGCCGGGCAAAAAACTCACTCCTTCTCTACGAAGCCCCACAGACACTTCAAATAAAGGCTTTCAGGAACCTCCAAAAGCCACGGATGATCAGGTGACTGCAGAGTGATCGCCAAATGCGAAAACCTCAAGCCTCTTCTTTCTGTTGATCTTCTTACAGACTCTACTAGATGCTCAATCCCAATATTGTAGGCGCAAGTGCAGAGGCCGAGGATTCCCCCATCCTTCATTAACGGTAGCGTGCTCTCTACTAGCTTTCTGAAAAGTGAAATTCCATGCGGAAGCTCTTTCTTATGCTTAACAAAGGATGGCGGATCCAATACTACTATATCAAAATAGTCATTCTTTTCAAATTCATTAAGGAAGGCAAGAACATCGCTCTGGACTAACTGCAGCCGGTTATCCACCTTGTTCACTACGGAGTTCAGTCTTGCCCTTTCTAGATCTTCTTCCGACTTGTCAACACAAATCGCCTCTGCTCCGGAGAATGCCATGTTGAGTCCAAAGCCGCCCGTAAAAGAGAAGAGATCTAGCCCCTTTTGAAGCGACAGCTCCTTAGTAATCTTTCTGCAGAATGCTCTGGAGTCTCTTTGGTCAAAGAAGAATCCGGTCTTCTGGCTGTTCTTGACATCTACAAGAAATCTTAGGCCGTTTTCCTCAATTTCGATTGAGTCCGGTACTTTCCCGCAAAGCAGGCCGGTGTTTCTCTCAATTCTGTCGTCCACCCCCATCTCAAAGTCGCTGCGTTCGTAGATTCCTATCGGGCTCAGAAGATCTGAAAGAAGGGTGACGATCATTTGCTTTCTTTCCTGCATGATCAGATTTCTGAACTGCACTGCTAAAAAATCGCCGTATCTGTCAACTACAAGTCCAGGAAGTCTATCCCCCTCGCCATGGATAAGCCTGTAGTAAGGTGTATCGAAAAGCCTGTCTCTTTTCTGCAAGGATTTATTCAGAAGCTTTCTGAAGAAAGCCTCTCCCAGTTCTTCATCATGATTAGTTAGAACCATTATCGACCTCGTTGAACCAGGGTTGAAGAAGCCTTTCCCCAGGAACTCGTAAGTAGAAGAGAAGACATTGACTTCGCTTACTCTATCTGCAGAGCCTTCAAGAGAGAGGATTTCATCTTTGAAGATCCACGGGTAAGAATTCAACACCTTTCCTTCCTTTCCTTTTTTTATTTGCGCAATTAGCATCAGAGCTGCCCTTCAATCAACAGAGAATAGTCAAGAATCTCAGTTTTGTCAAAGAAGATATTCGTTTCGCGAATTGCACTTTCAATACTGTCTGAAGCGTGGATGAGGTTCTTTCTGACGGAGACGCCGAACCTTCCACGAATACTTCCCGGGTCTGCCTGGACCGGATCGGTTTTTCCAATGAGGATTCTCAATCTCTGAACGGCATCCTCACCTTCAAGAACTATTGCCACAACTGGGCCAGATTGTATGAAACCGAGCAAAGGTTCGTAGAAGTCTTTCCCGGCATGCTCCCTGTATAGTTCTCTAGCTTTAGACTCTGAAATCATGAGCATTTTGAGAGCTAATATCTTAAGACCTTTTTCCTCGATTCTTCTGATTATCTCTCCTACGAGGCCTCGCTGAATAGCGTTTGGCTTCAGATAAGCAAATGTTCTCTCCATAATACTTCCCTCCAATCAAATTCGTCATTCATTGCTATAATTAAAACATGGAGTGGTTCAACGGAGTAGTTAGCGACAGACTTGCCCGATTCTTGGCTCGAAATTCGGGAATAAGCGTGACTTTGGTAGGCAGAGACAGCGAATACTTGAAGACTTCGGCTTTGTCATTGGTCGAGTCCGATCCAAAATGGAACAGAAAGAGATATATTGAAGATTTTCTTCTTATAGAGCCTGAGAAAGGGAACATCGGAATTGACAGAGTGCGGGATATTGAAGAGATGATGCTCCACAAGCCTTCGGGAGGCAAGAGAAAGTATTTATTGGTCCATCAATGTGAAAAGATGACAGATGAGAGTGCAAATGCCTTCCTAAAAATACTCGAAGAGCCTCCCTGTTTTGCAACGCTGATAATGACCACTACTTCATGGCAGTCTCTTCTTCCCACAGTAAGGAGCAGAACGGTCTCTGTCGTTGTTGATGTTCCTGAAGAACTGATAGGTAAATTGAGAGATAAGTATGGGAATAGCGTATCGAGAATCTACGCATGTGCGCGACAGAACTTCTCTGTTCTTCGGTTCTTTCTTGATCAGGAAGTCGAGTCCATAGACTGGGGTTCGATGGAGGTTCCTTCAGACCTCAACGGACTGGTTTCTGTACTGTCTGAGAGTGAAGTTAACGAGCCGATAGATATTGTTAGACGAAGAAGAGCATTTGCTGCTCTCTGCAGAAGCATCGTAGAATCTGACAAATTCTTCACAACCTTCAGAGAAATCTCGCCTCTATTCATTGGGCAGGGCTCATTTGAAAGATCGCGTGAGCTCGTTGAAGTAGCCAGAAGCATACTGAGAGATGTAGTAATTCTATCGGCAGATACTTCCAGTAACTCCGTTGTAAACCTCGATCTGATAGAATGGCTAGTGAGTTTCGTGCCGGGAAAGGAGATCCTGGCAGATTTTGCTTGGTGTGACAGGTTCCTTAGACAGAGGACTTCATCTCAGAACTCGAATCTCGTTTCATTCAGAGCTCTGTACTCGGTTTCGAGGAGCCTCGTAAGAAGAGAAAACGGAGGTAATTCAGATGCCTGAAATATATGGAACTGTATATGGAGTCGAGTTTCACTCTGTTGGCAAGCTTTATCAGTACACATCTAGTGAACAGCTCCTAAAGCAGGGAGATCGTGTGCTTGCAATGAGTGAGTTCGGACTGGATGTGGGTAAGGTCATGTATGGACCAGTTGAGATTCGCATAGATGACTCAAAGGAAGAGCTGAAACCGATCGTTAGGGTAATGACTGATGAAGACTGGGAGACTCATGCAAAGAACAAGGAAGAGGCCGAAGCTGCTATGAATACCTGCCAGGAGCTGATAAAAAAGCACTCGCTTCCTATGAGATTGCTCGAGGCGAGATATATGTTTGATCGCTCAAGAATAGTCTTCTATTTTGGTGCCGACAGCAGGGTCGATTTCAGAGAGTTGGTGAAGGATCTTGCCAGGGCATTCAGAACGAGGATAGAGCTCAGGCAAGTTGGAATAAGAGATGAAGTTAAAATGACCGGCAGCCTCGGGTTGTGCGGCATGACAGCTTGCTGCGTCCGCTTCTTGAGACAGTTTGAGAGTATAACGCTCAAGCATGCGAAGAAGCAGCAATTGTTGATAAACCCTGCAAAGATATCCGGTAGGTGCGGAAGACTGCTTTGCTGTCTATCCTATGAACAGGAGCTCTATGAAAATGAGTTATTGGATATCCCTGATGAAGGGTCTCTTGTCGACTATGAAGGAAAGACTTGCAAGGTTCTAACGGTGAACATCTTCATGAAAGTGATCACCCTGGTTGCAGATGACGGCCAGATGCTCAAGGTTCAGTTTGATGACTTTAGAATGAGCCAGAGATCTATTATTCAGGACACAAATCCCGATGAGTTAATAAAGAATAGAGACGAGGATATTTCGATTGACGGTTGAAGTGTGAATGGAGGTTGGATATGGCGCGTTTGCTGACGAAAGATGAGATTAAGAGACTAGAAAACCTTGGAAGAGTGTGCAGGGGAGACATCATAAAGATGACCACAGTTGCGAATTCCGGTCATCCGGGCGGTTCAATGTCATCGATAGACATATTCCTATCCGTTTATGATTTTGCAGAGAAAGATCCGAAGAACCCCTACGATCCCGAACGCGATAGGGTTGTTGTAAGCCACGGTCATACATCTCCCGGGGTATATGCGACACTTGGGAGATTGGGTTTTATAGACATTGACGAGGCAATTGCCGGATTCAGGCATCCCGGATCGATATTCGAGGGTCACATCACAAGAGGGATTCCTGGCGTAGAATGGACTACAGGAAATCTTGGACAGGGGTTGTCCGTAGGTGTTGGCATGGCCCTTGCTTCGAAAATCAGAGGGAAAAACAACAGGGTGATAGTAGCCATGAGTGATGCCGAACAGGCAAAAGGTCAGGTGGCGGAGGCAAGAAGAACGGCCAAGAAATACGAGCTCAATAACCTTGTTGTTGTTGTCGACTACAATGATGCTCAGATCTCCGGAAAAGCGAGCGACATAATGTACGTGGACATTAAGGCAAACTATCTCGCTGATGGATGGAAGGTTATAGAGGTCGACGGCCACGACTATGCCGAGCTCAATGAAGCTCTCGTGGAAGCGTTCGATTCAAGAACCCCCGCAGTCATAATTGGCAGAACAGTTATGGGAAAAGGTGTTTCCTTCATGGAGGGTGATGTTTCGTATCACGGCAAACCTCTGGATATGGAGAAGGCCGCCTCTGCGCTTGCCGAGCTTGGCCTTGAAAGTGATATCGAAAGATATGTCGAAATGAGGAAGGAGCTTCCCACTTATCATGAACATGTGCGCCCCATAGACGAAGTGGTAAGACCGGTCACGGGAGATTCGATTGTTTATCCTGTTGACAAGAAGACCGACAACAGATCGGCCTTTGGAAGGGCTCTCGCAGATATTGGAAAGCTGAACAAGGGAAAAGTTCCGATGATGGTTGTTGATTGTGATTTGAAACCCTCAACGAAGGTAAACGAGTTCGAGAAGGTCTGGCCGGAGAACTTCGTTCAGATTGGAGTTCAGGAACATAATGCGGCAACGGTTGCCGGTGCTGCGTCCGTATGTGGTGTGCTTACTTTCTTTGCAGACTTTGGAGTCTTTGGAATCGATGAAACCTACAATCAGCAACGGCTGAACGACATAAACAAAGCAAACGTCAAAGTTGGGGTGACCCATGTGGGAATAGACGTGGGAGAAGATGGAAAGACTCACCACTGTATTGATTACATTGGGGCCTTGAGGAATCTATTTGGCTTCAAGCTGATCGTACCGGCAGATCCAAATCAGACGGACAAAGCTGTAAGGTATGTGAGCGCGACTGAAGGAAACTTCGTCATTGCCATGGGCAGATCTACTATGAATCCAATTTCCGATGAAAATGGAAGAGCTTTCTTCGGCGATGGATACAAGTTTGAATATGGCAAGGTCGATGTTGTCAGGAAAGGAAAGGGTGTAACCATAGTTACGACCGGTCAGGTAACCCATAAGGCCGTTGAGGCTGCAGATAAGCTCAGGTCAGAGGGAATAGAAGTCACGGTTCTTAACGTCAGCTGCCCTCTAGAAGCGGATTTCGATAGCGTCAAAGAACACTTGTCCAAAGTCGTTATAACCGCAGAAGATCACAATGTGGAGAGTGGATTAGGCACGATTCTATCGGACTATTTGATCGACTCGAAGATAATGCCTGAGAGATTTGAGAAGCTTGGTGTAGAGAGATATATGTTCTCCGGTGATAATGAGCTGCTATTCGATCTCTGCGGTCTTTCGAGCGGCAAAATGGTTGAGAAGATCAGGAGAATTGCCCGGTAATGCTAAGCGTCGAGGAAGAAAAGCAAGTAAATGAGTTTTGCAGAATAAACGGAATTGAAGCAAACAGAGAGCTCGCTTTCAGGGCTCTCTGCCATTCCTCGTTCACCAACGAGCTCGCGCAGAACGGAGAGAGGATTCTGGAGTCAAACGAAAGGATGGAGTTTCTCGGAGATGCGGTTCTTGAACTGTCACTTGCGAAAACGCTGTTTGATGAATACTCATTGTCCGAAGGCGACATGTCGAAAATCAGGGCGATGGTTGGAAGCGAAAAAGTCCTTTCCGATGTCGCAAGATTCATGAGGATAGGAGACTTCGTCTTTCTGGGAAAAGGAGAGAGGCAAATGGGTGGGTCTGATCGAGATTCTATTCTCGCAGATACGTTTGAGGCCGTTCTTGCTGCAGTCTTCTTGACAAGTGGATTTGAAGCCTCGGTCAGTTTTGTTCAGTCAAAGCTTTGCGACTATATTGATCAGGCGGTCAACGGCGAGTTGATTCTTGATTACAAGACCTCACTTCAGGAGTTAACCCAAGCTCGTTTCAGTTCTAGACCATCATATGAAACGATTCTGGACGAAGGACCACCTCAGGACAAATGGTTCAAAGTCGGTGTTTTCTTGGATGGAAAGATTGTCGGTGAAGGAGAGGGTAGGACGAAGAAAGCGGCAGAACAGCTTGCCGCGAAGCACGCTCTTGAAGCTCTTCGTAAAGGGCTCGATAAGGCAGGTGCTGAGAAGTGAAGTACAGACATTTAGTCTCTTTTGTTTCAGAAGAAGAAAGCGACTTGATTGAGGGAATCAGCTGGAATGAAGGATTCTCTAATCTCTTCTTCGAGAAGACCGTCGACTCTGGAATTGCTCTGCATGTACTTCTTGAAGAAGGGGAGGAACTACCTTACTTCCTAAGTAAGATGGAGTTCTCCGATCTAGGGTTCACCGAACAAAAGGATTGGTTCGAGAAATGGAAAGAGACTCTGGTACCGTTCGAGCTCTGCAAAAGCGTTGAAGTCCTTCCTCTTGAGGAAGAGAAAAAAGTAGTCGATCCGAATAAGATCGGAATTATACCGGGAATGGCGTTTGGCACTGGCCTTCATGAGTCAACGAAGCTGGCTGCCTCTCTTCTTGTTGAAGCCGTTGTCAGAGGCTCTAGAGTTCTTGACGTGGGTTGCGGCACAGGTATCCTCTCGGCAATTGCTGCGAAGAAGGGCGCATCACAGATCGTGGCGCTCGACATAGACGAGCACTCGGTAGAGAAGACCAATGAGACAGCAAGGATAAATGATGTGTATATAGATGCAAGACAATCGGAATTTCTCTCCTCTGTAAAACCCGAAGAGCGTTTTGACATAATTGTCTCGAATATGATTGTGGAGCTTTTGAGAGAATTTGTTCTTGACCTAGAGAGATTTCTAGATGAACACGGTACCGTAATCCTCTCGGGAATTTACAAAGACAAGTTCAGTGAGATCGGAAACCTTATTGAAGGAACCTTTCTTATAGAGAGCAGCAGGGAAGACGGAGATTGGAAAGCGATAAAATTGAGAAGAAAATAGTCTCTCTTCAACTAGGAAGAGAACTGAAGAACGACTTCAGAGTAGCCAGAGTCTGCAAATGGGGATTTCCGCAAGTTATTGAGTCCTCCCTCATTTCTTATGGAAAGCCCTTCCCGACACTTTTCTGGCTGAGCTGCCCCTTTTTGAAGGAGAAAGTCTCCCGTCTTGAGAGCGGGGGAATGATAACTGAATTCGAGAAGAGAATCGAACGTGACGGCGTTTTTGCAGACGAGTATCTCAAAGCTCATGAAGAAACCACGTTGATCAAAAAGAGAATCCTCGGTCGGTGCACTCTATCTGAATCGCAGAAGTTGCTGCTGCTTGGTAGAGGTATTGGAGGGATAAGAAATCTGAAAATGGTTAAGTGTCTTCACCTGCAGTTGGCTAACTTTCTTGGCGGTGTGAACAACCCCATTGGACGAGAAGTATGGAGTCTCTTAGAAAGAACCCGTTGTTCATCTGAGAGAGTCATTTGCAGAGAGTTGTTGAACCGAAATGAATGAACAAATACTGAACAAGGCTTCGCAGCTTCCGGAAGAACCCGGAGTTTATATCTTCAAGGACGAAAAGAATGCAATAATCTACGTAGGAAAGGCAAAGAAGCTGAAGAGGAGAGTCCTCTCATACTTCAGAGAGTCGACGTGGTCTCAGAACGAAAAGGCCAGACGCATCGCCGAAGAGTCGGAGGATCTGGACTTCATAATGGTCACATCCGAAAGAGAGGCTCTGCTTCTCGAGGCCAACCTAATCTTCAGTAAAAAGCCGAAGTACAATGTATTCCTGAAGGATTCGCGTACTTATCCATACATATACATATCCGCTGAGGAGTATCCTTATATTGCGATCACGCGAACAAAGGAGCTCGAAGGCACTTATTTTGGTCCATACACGAGCGCCGGACTTGTCAGAAAGCTACTCGAATTCCTACAGAAAGTCTTCAAGATTCGCACATGCACATATGATCTCGGCAGGATAAAGAGACCCTGCTTTCTATATCATCTGAAAATGTGTTCGGCACCTTGCGTTGAAAAGGTCTCTCCTGAAGAGTATCAAGAGCAGCTTTCTGCGCTAACCGAATTCCTTGAAGGGGACACGATAAAAGTTAGAGAAGCTCTCCTCAAGAGGATGACTGTATTGTCGGAGGCTCTTCAGTTCGAAAGGGCGGCAGAAATAAGGGACATTCTGTCGTCGATGGATGACCTTTACGCCTTTCAGGGGGTTGAAGCCCCGCTAGATTTGAAGGCAGACATATTGGCCGTTTCGGCCGGGCTCGCTGCCCTGCTGCAGGTAAGGGGAGGAATGCTCTTGGGAAAGCTGGTTTTCGACTTCCCGGATGGTACTCCTATGGATTTCATTACCCAGTTTTACTACGCCAAGAAGAACAGAATTCCAAAGTCTTTAATCGTAACCGGTCTGAAGAAAAAAGATGTGAGGCAATTCAGAAGAGATTTTGATTACATTGGAGATCCCCGTGATGAGCAGGAAGAGAGACTTCTGAGTATCGCCTTCAAGAATATCGACGAAGAGCTGAAGATAAGACTGAATGCGGCTCATTCGCTGCGACAGGCTCAGCAGATACTTGGACTGAAGAGATTTCCCTCGAGAATCGAGGGAATCGATATCTCTCATACACAAGGTCTCTACACAGTCGCTTCAGTAGTAGTTTTCGATAACGGTAAGCCGAACAAGTCGGAGTACAGAAGGTACAGAATAAGCGAGCTTGAAGAACCAAATGATTTCGAAGCAATGGCAACCGTAGTCAAACGGCGATACACAAAGTACCCTCTCCCCGATCTTCTGCTTATAGACGGAGGAGAACCTCAGTTGAGAGCAGTTGAGAAGGCATTTGCAGAGATAGGGATCGAAGAATACGAGATAGTTGGACTCGCAAAGGAGTTCAACGAGCTTGTGTTTCTTGATAATCGCGACAGAGTAAGACTCAAAGAAGAACATCCGGTGTTGAGAATGATCATCTCTATAGACAATGAGGCGCATCGATTCGCAGTTAACTATCACAGAGTTCTGAGGGAGAGGAGATTTCTAACTTCGAAGATAGATGATATTCCAGGAATAGGACCCAAAAGAAAGAAGGCACTCTTGAAGGCCTTTGGAAGCATCAAAGGAATCTCAAAGGCCTCTGAAGATGACCTCCGCTCTGTCTTGAAAAACAGTAAGGCGGTTGAAGCCGTAACGAGATGGGCTAGTGAAAAAAGTGGAGACTAAGCTCCACTTTCATCTCTTATCGGCAGGACAATTATTACTGAACTTTCTCTTTTAGCTCTTTGCCAGGTCTGAATTTCGGAACCTTCCCGCCAGGAATCTCGATAGCTTCCTTCGTTCTCGGGTTGACACCCATCCTGGGCTTTCGCATGGTAACTTCAAACGTTCCGAAACCTATTAGCTTAACTTCCTGGTTCTTTGAGAGTTCTTCCCCTACCACGCCGATAAAGCTATCAACTACGTCTCCGACAAGTTTCTTGGTTGCTCCAGTTCTTTGTGCAAGAACAGCGATAAGTTCTTTCTTATTCACAGGTACACCCCCTAGCTAGAATTCAGATCACAACCAAATTCTAACATTTTCTAATTGACTTCTGCAACATAGAATCATCTGAAACCGTTTGACGAAAAGGATTTCAACAAGTCAATGCTCTACAATGCCTTATGGGCGCAGGTTGTCGAAGTTGAGCACGTCCTTATGCGCCTCGATTGTGCTAGTGTAAGAAGAGAGGTCTAGAACGCCATTCCCGCTCAGAGTGAACACAATAACCTTCTCTTCTCTGTTTTTCCTTGCCTCAATTGCTCTTCGAACAGCACCTGCAATTGCATGGGTTGACTCCGGTGCGGGAACAATACCCTCCGTTGTAGCGAAGAGAAGACCTGCTTTGAAAGTCTCTTCTTGAGGGAAAGCTTCCGGAGTGACAATGCCTTCTTTCACTAATCGCGACACGAGAGGAGCCGCACCGTGATATCTGAGACCACCGGCATGAATTGCGGGTGGAACAAACTCTCTCCCAAGCGTATACATCTTCAGCAGCGGCGTGAATCCAGCAGTGTCTCCGCTGTCGTACCGATACTCGCCTTTAGAAAGCGTAGGACATGATTCTGGCTCGCAGGCAACGAACTCAATTTTCTCTCCTTCGAATACCCTCTTCACAAACGGCAAGATTGATCCGCCGAAGTTTGACCCGCCACCGTGACAGCCAAGAATCGATGAAGGCTTTTCGCCGAGGATCTCCAGCTGCTTTTCAATTTCCAGACCAATCACTGTCTGATGAAGAAGAACATGATCGAGAACACTTCCGAGAGAGTACTTTTTCGTCTTAGAATTCAGAACGATTTCGATAGCCTCGCTAATTGCCATTCCCAAGGAACCTGAGAAATTCTTCCTGTCTTTGAGGAACTTCCTTCCGCTTTCGGTGTGTTCACCAGGGCTCGGCTCAACCTCTCCATTAAACATTCTCATCATGTGCTGTCTCATTGGCTTCGACTGGAAACTGTTTCTCACCATGAAGACTCTTACCGTCAAACCGAATTTCCTGCCCGCATACGAGAGGGCGCTACCCCACTGTCCAGCCCCCGTTTCCGTAGTTAGCTCGGTTATTCCATCGGCCTTGTTGTAATAAGCCTGCGCTATTGCCGTATTCGTTTTGTGACTTCCGGTCGGGGAGTTGCCTTCATACTTGTAGTATATCCTCGCTGGAGTGTTGAGATACTCTTCGAGAAAGGTCGCCCTTATAAGTGGACTGGGGCGGAATACCACATACTCATCCAGAACGGGCTCAGGAATAGGGACGAACCTTTCTTCACTCATTTCCTGCTCAACAATCGACTTCGGGAAGATCGCCATCATATCTGCAGGATCGATCACCTCATTGGTTGCCGGATTCAAAGGCGGATCCATCTTGAATGGTAAGTCAGCCTTTATGTTATACCAGCTTCGTGGAAGCTCCTCCGACTTCAAATTCACAATAATTCTTTTCTTCATGCCAATATACCTCCTCAAAAGTAAAGGGGCTCTCAACTATGAGAGCCCCTTCAATATGGGTTTACCCTAGTAGCGAAAGGCTAACCCCCACCGAAGGGGCAGCTCCACCACCAGAACATATTCAGTTTATTTAGAAATTGATTGACAACCATAATAATCCCTCGCTGAATTAGCTTAACCAAATATACTACTTCGGTATGTTACAAGTCAAGCAGAGGTCTCTTGAGTAGATTTAATTATGATGCATTACGTAGGCCGACCGAATTCCACCATTGACCGGGCACGTATTGTGACTTTACCGGAGTCATATAGCATCTGCCATCGACGTTCCTCAAATCGTAGGCTGATGGGACAACACCGGCAACCCCTACCCGGCCGGCCATGAGGAAGACAAAGTAAAGGCAAATGATCGAAAGCGAGAGATATTTCAACTCTTTGAGGTTCAGGGGTATCCTTCTTCCAGACAAACCGTGCTGATCGCCATCATGGTACAGTAGCATTATGAAATAAACGGAATGAAAAATAGCTTTCATCTTCGGTCACAACCATATTCATCCCTTGTTTGTCTACTATTCCTCACTTACTTGTCTTACTCCCCTGGGGGTCACCAAAGACCTCTGCTCTCGTCGAATAAAGGAGAACCAACAATTCGTAACCTTTGAGTCTGGAATGGTTCTTTCTAAAGAAAAGCGCGAGACAGCCTGAAAGGAGTGGTTGTTCAAGGATGATCAGTTGTAAAGTCTGCAAATACCATTTCTCAATTCCGCCTTTGATGTGCTAGATTGTGAAATATAGGTACTTTTTATGTTAAATGAAAGGATTGCTGACTATGAAGAAGTTTGTGGCCGCAGCTATTCAATTTGAAGCAGAACCAATGAGGGTGGCAAGGAATCTGGAAGCTGCATATCGCTGGATAACCAGGTGCAAACAAGAAACGGGAGCCTCGCTGATAGTTCTGCCTGAAAGCTTTACTACGGGTTTCACCCCGCTCGGAAACGCAAATTCGCTTTGGGATACCGTGGAACCAATTCCCGGCCGTCTTACACATGAGGGAGTGAAGTGGGCTCGTGAATTTGGGATATATTTGTGTTTCCCCACCTATGAACGCGGAAGAGAGCGAGGGGTTATATACAACAGCGCTGCTATTCTCGGCCCCGAGGGAATTCTAGGAGTATACAGGAAGACACATCCTTTCCCCACGGAGAGACTGTCGGCGGGAGGTTGGACAACTCCTGGAGTCGATCCGTTAGTTGTTTCGACACCCATTGGCAACATCGGTGTGGTGATCTGCTATGATGGGGACTTTCCCGAGTTGGCAAGAGTTACGGCTCTTAAGGGGGCGGAAGTAATCTGCAGGCCCTCGGCATTTATGAGATCCTTTGATCAATGGGAGCTCACGAACAGGGCGAGGGCGTATGACAATCATGTTTACTGGGTTGCTTCGAATCTCGTTGGCAAGGACGCAAGCGGAGCGAATTTCTTCGGCTCGTCAATGATAGTCCACCCTTCTGGAGCAAAGCTAGTTCAGGCTTCAGGGTGTGAAGAATTCGTTTCTGCCGAACTCGATGAGGATCCGATTAAGAAGATAGTTCCTGGGACGTCTAGAGACCAGATCTTCGACCACATAGAAGACAGAAACCTAGATTCGTACAGGGATATTCTTGCTGAAGGAAAAAGCGTGTTTGAACCTTCAAAACGAATTCCGTACAGGAGGAGATAATTTTGGGTAAACCCCTTGAAGGGCTTTTCGTATTAGATCTTACCCGTGTTCTAGCGGGACCGTTTTGTACGATGCTGCTCTGCGACATGGGCGCAGCTGTTGTCAAAGTTGAACGACCCGATGGGGGCGACGATTCGAGATCATTCAGCCCCTTTGTTGGTGAAGAAAGCGCTTATTTCATGAGTATAAACAGAGGAAAGAAGAGCATTACTCTCAATTTGAAGACCGAGGAGGGAAAGAAGCTTCTCGAAAGGCTGATCGAGAGATCCGATGTTCTGGTCGAGAATTTCAGACCGGGCGTTTTCGAAAGGCTGGGCTTCTCCGCCGAAAGGCTGAAAGAGATGAATCCGAGGCTCATATATACTTGTTCTTCGGGCTTCGGGCACTCCGGTCCCATGAGCCAGAGAACAGCCTATGATTTGATCATACAGGGATTGAGTGGAATCATGAGTATAACCGGTCCCGATGAACAGTATCCAACGAAGGTAGGAAGCTCCATTGCAGACATATTTTGTGGAACATTTGCGTGTATAGGAATACTTGCGGCACTTCAGAGTCGAAACAGCACGGGGTCTGGACAAAAAGTGGATGTTGCTATGCTAGACAGTATGGTCGCTGTCTTGGAGAACGCAATAGCAAGATATGCGGCAACCGGAGAGATTCCGACTCCAATTGGAAACAGGCATCCATCAATTGCGCCATTTTCTTCCTTTGAGACTCTGGATGGAATGATAAACATAGCTGTGGGAAACGATGGCATCTGGAAGAAATTCTGCAAAGCTATCGAAAGAGCAGACATCTGCGAAGATCCGAGGTTTGCGAATAACCCGTCAAGGGTGAAGAATATCGATCAGTTGATGGAGATTATAGGAGTTCAGCTTAAGAAGAAAACATCCAAGGAATGGCTCGGCACCTTTGAGGCACTGGACATCCCCTCGGGCAAGATAAACAACGTCGCCGATCTTTTTGAAGACGAGCAGATCAAAGCAAGAGAGATGATTGTCGAGGTAACTCACAGGAATGGAACTGTGAAAATGCCTGGTGTGCCAATAAAGTTCTCTGAAACACCGGCGTCAATTTCCGGACCTGCGCCATTACTCGGTGAGCATAACGAAGAGATCTATTCGGGAATGCTGGGAATAAGTCTAGAGGAGATTGAAGAATTGCATGAAAAAGGGGTAATATGATTCTTCTTTATCCTTTTCAGAGAAGCGCAGATTGGGGAAACAAAGTCGAAAAGCTTACTGTAAGAAGTGCTTATAGAACGGCCTTGAACCTGATGGATCATTGCGGGAGAAGATACTCTGTCTTGCTCGACCCTGAGCACTATCTTCCAAGATCGTCATTAATTGAGGCATTTCCTCCCCTTGAGGTAGGTCAAGAGATTAGGGTCGGTATTGACGGTGCCTCTGTGGGCTTTGATCCATCTCAAATCGACGGTTTACGGGATAAGAAGCTGAGAGGCCTTTGGCTTGAATGGTTGGAGTTCATGGATGCAGAGGAGCTTAGCTACCTTCATGAAGCTATTGATGAACCGGAGAGATTGATAGGACTTGGACCGGGGTATACACCGGCAGGTGATGACTTTTTGGTTGGCTGGATAATGGCTCTCCGTTTCACGGGTAGAAAGAAGAGCTTGTTGACAATCGAAGGAGAGATGCTTGATCGAAAAACGAGCTGGTTCTCTTCAGAAATGATAAAGGATGCTCTTGAGGGTAGATTCTGGAAGAGAGGAATCGAAATGGTTTCAGCTATTGCAGACGGTGATGCAACCCGGGTACTTGAAAAGACAGACAGTATCACAAAATGGGGTCATCTGTCGGGAAAGGCATGGCTTGCCGGCCTTGCCTATGGACTTGAACTTGGTGAATGACCGTATTAGAGATATTGTTAGGCTTAATGGGAAAGACTAAGATAAATCGTTCTATCGGTATCGATAGGTTTCGGAATCAAGTCGGAGCAACGGGGATTTTCTTGTATTACCTTTGTTGCTTGTGGAGGTTCAAATGAAGAGAATCGAGGTCGTGAAAGGCGAATACTACGATAGCGTCACTCTGATGCTTGTGGCTAAGGAGCTTAAGAAGATTGAGGGAGTCACAGATGCTTCGCTGAATATGGCAACAGAGGCAAACATAACCATCATGAGAGCGGCCGGGTTCGAAGTAGACACGGGTTTGCTTTCACCCGACGATCTGCTGATCGGAATCGACTACGAAAGAGAAGGGATAGAGGACATCTTCGAAAGGGCCCGTTCCTATCTTGCCTCGCCTCCCTGGAAGAAGGAAGAGAAGGACACCGAGTATTCACCGGCAACTCTTCAGGGAGCTCTCTCTGTACTTCCCGAAAGCAATCTTGCTCTCATTTCTCTGCCCGGTAGATATGCAGCAGCAGAGGCTATGAAGGCCCTCAAGAACGGTTTGAACGTAATGCTTTACTCCGACAACGTCACAGTTGAAGATGAGATTGAACTTAAACGTTTCGCGGAGAACAACGATCTAATCGTAATGGGCCCGGATTGTGGTACAGCTGTTATCAATGGGAAAGGACTTGCCTTTTCTAACGTGTGCCCCACAGGTTCGGTTGGAATTGTGGCGGCATCAGGCACCGGTCTTCAAGAAGTCATGGTGCAGCTCTGCCGCCGGGATGTTGGCGTCAAGCATGGAATTGGAACCGGAGGCAGAGATGTGAAGAAGTCAGTTGGAGGAATATCATTCCTGAGAGGCATACGAGAACTGGCAAAAGATCCCGACATTTCGCTGATTGTAGCCATAGGGAAGCCTCCTGCGCCGGAAGTAAGAGAGAAGATTCTGGCTTGCCTCAAAGAAACACAAAAGAAGAGCGTGATTTGCTTTATGGGAGATGATCCTAGAAAAGATGAAGACAAACTCTTCTACACTACGGAACTTGAAGAGTGCGCAGTTGTGGCCGAGGCCCTTATAAAAGGCAGAGACGTTTCTATGGCTCGAGATAAGTTGAAGGCAGAGTACGTGAAGTTGGCCGAAAAGAGATCCGTAAGCGCGGTTCATGGAAAATATGTAAGAGGGCTTTTCACTGGCGGCACTCTCTGTTACGAAGCGCAGTATATAGCTCAGGCACACATAAATCCAATCTACGGAAATGCTCCGTTGAGGGAAGATCTCAAACTGGAGAACAGCTTGAAACCTGTCGGACACTCATTCATCGACTACGGCGAAGACGAGTTCACTCAAGGGAGATTACACCCCATGATAGACCCATCCTTCAGGGCCGAACAGGTGAAACAGCAATCTGAAGACCGTTCGGTAGCTGTCATCCTTTTCGATGTTGTCCTCGGGTATGGAAGTGCTGATAATCCTTCGTTCGATGTTGTTGAGGCAATCAAGTCTGTAAATAGAGAAACGAAACCGATATATATAGCTTATGTCTGCGGGACCGACGGGGATCCTCAAGATCTTGGCAGGCAGAGGACTCTGTTGGAGGAAGCAGGTGTTATAGTCTGCGAGAGCAATGCAAGAGCAGCTCTTCTGGCTGCCAGTTTAGTTTCGAGAAAGGAGCGTTGACTATGTCCTTCAAAGATCTACTCGATTATGGTCCGAAAGTAGTTAATCTTGGAATGGAAAGATTCTATCTCGATCTTCAGGATCAGGAGGTACCTGCAGTGAAGGTCAACTGGAGACCTCCTCTTGCGAAGAGCTCACTGATGGATAAATTGAGAAAGTTAAGAGGTGAGGAAGTTGAATAGTATTGAAACGGCAAACTCCATCGCATTTGAAAGGCTTCTGAAAGCCGAGCCCCATATTGTAGATCTCGGCATGGCAAAAGATGTTATTCCGGACTTCAAAGAGAAGATGATACTTCATGCAGGACCGCCAATAACCTGGGACAGAATGTCGGGACCTATGATAGGTGCCGTGACCGGCGCGATCCTTTATGAAGGCTGGGCCGAAACTCCGGAGAAAGCAAGGGAGTTTGCTTCGAAAGGAAATATCTCATTTGAACCTTGCCATCATCATAACGCTGTCGGCCCAATGGCAGGGATAATATCCCCTAACCTGCCGGTTTGGATCATTGAGGAAAAGAATTCTGGAAAGAGGAGCTATGCAACGCTGAACGAGGGACTCGGTAAGGTCTTGCGAATGGGAGCGTTCAGTGAAGAGGTTATTGAGAGACTGAACTGGATGCGAGAAGTTCTGTATCCTGTCTTGAGAAGCGGGGTCCGGAAATTCGTGAGCGATAACGGGGGTCTTAACCTTAAGAGTCTTATATCTCAGTCTCTACACATGGGGGATGAGCTTCATAACCGAAACAGGGCAGCTACTTCACTTCTCATTCGTACCCTCGTACCTTCTATGATTGATGCGGAGGGGAGCAACCCTGATCTCTCCAGAGTTGTTAAATTTGTGGCGGGAAATGATCATTTCTTTCTTAATCCCGGTATGGCGGCGGCAAAGGTCTCGCTCGACAGTGTTGGTTACGTCGAAGGATCGAGTATGCTCACCATAATGGCTCGCAACGGTACAGACTTCGGGATCCAGGTCGCCGGAATGAAGAACAAATGGTTCACCTGCCAGGCGGCCTTGCCGGATGTCTTGCTCTTCCCTGGTTTCACAAGGGAGGATGTCAATCGAGACATAGGAGACAGTGCGATTATGGAGACTTACGGCTTAGGTGGTTTTGCCCTGGCTGCGGCCCCTGCGATCGTCCAGTTTGTTGGAGGTACGCCTCAAGATGCGGTGAACTACACAAAGGAGATGTATGAAATCTGTATAGGAGAAAACAAGCACTTCACAATTCCCGCACTGAACTTCCGTGGAACTCCCACAGGAATTGATCTAATCAGAGTTGTGGAGACAGGCATCACTCCTATCCTGGATACAGGCGCAGCTCACAGAGAGGCCGGTAAAGGGCAGGTGGGTGCCGGAATTGTTAGGATGCCTTCTGAAGCTTTTGTAAAGGCAGCGGAAGCGTTCGTCGAGAAATATTCCAAATAAAGGAGGAAGAGTATGATACCGAAAAACTGGGACAAGATCAAGATTTACGAGTTATCTCAACCGATCAGTCATCTGACACCACCATGGCCAACTTATGAGCCGCTTCAGATCAAATTCTTCAAGAGGTTGGCTCCAAACGGTGCGAACGGTCAACTTCTTACTCACTCTAACCATGTCGGGACCCATCTGGATGGTTCGCTGCACTTTTGCACTCATGGTAGAGACATCGCAAGCATACCTCTGGACGAACTCGTTGCGCCAGGAGTTATCGTTGATCTCTCGGACATTGCAGAGGATTACGGGATCTACACATCAAAGGACATAGAAGAAAGAGTGGAAGTAAGAGAAGGCGACATCCTTATCATCAACACAGGGTATCACAAGTACGCTTACGACCAGCCGGAGGCAGACGAAGTAAGATACATGATCAAACACCCTGGGCCGACAAGAGAGTTTGCCGAGTGGTGCAAAAAGAAGAAGATAAAGTGGATAGGAGTTGACTGCGGTTCTGCCGACCATCCAATGAATACAAAGATCCGTGACTGGATGCCTGTTCAGGCGAAAGAGTGTGACCGCTATATGCAGAAGAAGTATGGTAAGTCCCTTCAAGAGATCTTCCCCGACGAGGACTACCAGCTTATGCATGTGCTTCTCTTCCCATACGACATTATTCACGCCGAGAACGTTGGTGGAGAGATAGACAAAATATTGAACAAGAGAATGGTTATCGGGTGCTTCCCGTGGAGATTTGTCGGCGGAGAGTCTTGTATAAGTAGAATAGTTGCGTTCGACGAAGAGGAATAAATCCAAACGAAAGAGTGGCGATATGGATGCGTGACTTCGTTCTGGAAAGGCCGCGCTCACTTTCCGAGGTCCTGGATGCACTTGGACGTCATGGAAAGAATGCCATAATCAAGAGCGGCGGTACTGACGTTATTGTCTGGCTACATAAATCCATAAAGGAGCCGGACTATATAATCGACCTAACGGGAATCGAGCAGCTAAAAGGAATAACGATAAACGAGGACAATGTGGAAATCAGGGCGCTCGTGACTCTTAGTGAGATTATAGAAGACAGCTCAATGAAACGTTACTTCCCTGCGCTGGTGCAGGCTTGCAGGGCGCACTCGGATCCACTGATAAGGAATCGTGCAACCGTTATAGGCAACGTCTGTGCTGCGGTTCCTTCCGGAGATATGATAGCTCCTCTAGTATGCTATGACGCCAAAGTTGAAATCACAGGATCAAACGGCACCCGAAACGTCCCGGTATCCGAATTCATAATCGGACCCAAGAAGACCTCCCTGGCAGTCGACGAGGTTGTGACAGGAATAAGAATCGCCATACCCGTAGTTGAAACAAGTGGTTGCTATCTCAAAGCAATCAGAAGAGAGGCTCTGGATATAGCTCAGGCAGCCGTCTGTTGTACGCTCTTCAAGGGGGATAACAGGGAGTTCAGGATTGCCTTCTGTGCCGTATCTCCCAGACCGCTGAGAGCGACGGAGGCGGAAAAACTCCTCAATTCTTCCGGTAATATAGATGACGGGGTTATCAAACGAGCCGCAGAGCTTGCAGCTGGAGCTGTTGATCCCATTACGGACGTGAGAGCATCCAGAGAATACAGGATCGACATGATTGCCGAACTGACGAGCAGGGCGATTTCTTGTTGTCTGGAAGGTCCCGTGGAAGAAGGTGTTCGCAGATGAAAGACAAGCATGTAACTCTGACACTCAACGGCCGAAAAGCCACCTTGATAGTCGAGGACAGAACGACCCTTCTCAATGCTTTGAGAGAATACGGTGTTACAAGCCTGAAGCGAGGCTGCGAAGAGGGAGAGTGCGGAGCATGCACGGTTATCATAAATGGACTTCCTCAAAAGTCTTGTCTTGTCCTTGCGCGAGAAGCCGAGGGTGCGGAAGTGCTAACAGTAGAAGGGCTTGTCAAAAAAGGCAGGCTTCATCCGATTCAGCAGGCCTTCGTAGATGAAGGCGCAATACAGTGCGGTTACTGTACTCCGGGGATGGTCATGACAACCTATGCATTGCTCAAGAAGAATCCGTCTCCTTCTGAGGAAGAGATAAAAGAAGCTCTCTCGGGAAATATCTGCAGATGCACGGGTTATCTCTCGATTATCCGGGCGGTCAAGAAAAGTGCCGCCATTCTTTCCGGAAAGGTTAAAGGAGGTGAGTTGCGTGAAGACGATTAAGACAAAGACCGGAATTGGGAAGTGGTTGCCAAGAAAGTATGATCTCGAGAAGGCGGAGGGCACACTTCAATTTACCGATGACCTCAGGTTCGGTCCCGAACTGCTTCACGCAGCGGTCGTACGCTCTTCTGTAGCACACGGAGAGATTCTGAAAATCGATTATTCAGAGGCGCTGGAGATTCCCGGTGTACTTAAAGTCCTGATTGGAGAAGACTTTCCACATCACTTCGGTCTATATCTAAAGGATAGAACGCCCATGGCAATTGGGAGAGCAAGATATGTTGGAGAGCCCGTTGCGCTAGTTGTTGCCGAAACCGAGCAGGCCGCGAGAGAAGGGGTCAAGAAGGTTAAAGTAACATACAAAGAGCTCGAAGCTATCTTCGATCCGGTTAAGGCAGCTACCACAAATTCAGTGCTTGTTCATCCCGACCTCCACAAATACGAGCACGTAGACTTCATTACTCCTCAGCCAAATACCAATATTGCCAACTGGTTCAGGATAAGAAAAGGAGATACCGAAGCGGCCTTCAAGAATGCGGCTCACGTCTTTGAAGAGACGATTACGTGTCCTCAGATTGCTCATGGTTATATTGAAACGCTGTGCTCAATTTGCAAGCAAGATCCCGCATCTGGAGAGATAATGATCTGGACCTCGGCGCAGTCCGCCTTCACAGTAAGAGACATAATCGCCAAGGGGATAAAGTATCCACTGAACAAGATTCGGGTGATCGCGCCTCCGATAGGCGGCGGCTTCGGAGGGAAGGCAGGGATGACTATCGAGGCTCTCTGCCTTGCAGCAGCTATGGATGAGGATCTGAAAGGAAGGCCTGTAAAGCTTTTCATACCAAGAGAAGAAGTCCTCTTGACCTCGTGGGTCCGCCAGGGATTTGTGGCTAGAATCGAGCTTGCAGTCAGTGAAGACGGCCTGATGCAGGGTATACGCCACACATTCTGGTTTGACACGGGAATCTCTGCCGAATATGGAGCAAACCCGGTTAGAAGCGCCGGTTACACATCAATGGGAGCTTACAATATTCCGAACGTCTGGTCGGACTGCTATGCAGTTTACACAAACAAGCCATTTGGAGGTGCTTACAGAGGGTTCGGTTTGCCGGAGCTAATGAGCGCACTTGAAGTCGTGGTTGATATAGTCGCTCACAAACTGAACATAGATCCAGTTGAGTTCAGAAAGAAGAACCTTTTGAAGAAGGGGCAGACTACCTGTACCGGAATGCCAATGCATGACCATGCTCTCGACAAAATAATCGACAAGGTTGCAAAGAGCATAGATGTCCTCAAAGAAGAGCCTCCAATAAGAAAGGGCTGGAAGAGAGGGAAGGGAATCGCGCTGGCAATAAAGGCGCCTGCAATTCCCGCCGACGCTTCTTCATCAGCCATTGTCAAACTCAACGGAGACGGAACGGTTGAAGTTCTTGCCGCCACAATGGATATGGGTCAGGGAACGTATAGCGCTTATGCTCAGATAGTCTCCGAAGAACTCGGGATTCCTTATGATTGGATAAAGGTCTACTATCCAGATACACAGAGCCATCCTTACGACTGGCAAACTGTAGCAAGCAGATCCTGCTGGTCGATGGGCATGGCGGTAAAGCTAGCTGCAAGCGAGCTAAGAGAGAAGCTCCTCGCTCTTTTCTCCGAATACTGGCAGACGCCTGTCGAGACGATAAGCATAGAGCATGGAGTCGTTAAGTGTCACAAACTTGGCAAGAGCGAAAGGATTGACGAAAGAGTTCAGAACGGTTTCAAAATGCCAGACGGAATTCTGAAGGGCGGCCCAATAATCGGAAGCGGCTCATTTACACCGCCTGACTTGATCTATCCCGATCCAGACACCGGGCAGTCTCCCAAGAGTGTCGTTCACTTCACTCTTGGCGCAGTGGGAATAGATTTGGAAGTAGACCCTGCGACTGGGAGAATCATTATAAACAAAGTTTGTGCGGGTTACGATGTCGGCAAAGCTATCACTCCAATAAACATCAAAGGTCAGATTGAAGGAGGAACAGTTCAGGGTCTTTCTGCCTGTCTAATGGAAGCTATGATCTACGATGAATATGGAAGATTACTCACTCCAGACTTCACGGATTACAAGATTGCCACGATAAAGGATATTCCAGGTGAGATCGACGCTTTCTGGGAAGAGACACCAGAAGAGATTTCACCTTACGGAAACCGCGGAGTCGGTGAACACTCGATGATAGCCCCTGCACCGGCAACAAACAACGCATTGTTCAGGGCGACTGGTATGAGAATTCACAGTTACCCGCTCAGCAGAGAAAGAGTTTACAAGGCTTTGAAAGCTAAAGATAAAGGTGAGACTGATTTCTGGGAATGGCCTTATGCTCTTGATCTGGCTTATGAGCGAGCAAAGAAGGAATGGTGAAATAAGAGCGTATTTTGTAAGAGATCGAAACAATCTCCAATTCATTGAAGCATCCGCCCTGCGCGGATGCTTCGTTTAGATTTCTGGTTGTCGATTTTGCTTGACAAGTTTGAAATGTATTGTATTATATTATCTATAAGCGGCTATAACCGTTGAGAAGGAGAAGAAATCTATGCCTGGTACAACTTCAGAGCCGGGGATTACAGAGTAAGACGCTTTTCTAGGACAGATTGCCTGCCCAGTCTCTTCACAGGCACTCTTCAAGTTTTTCTATTCTTAAAGCAAAAATTGACAGATACCCTCATAATTGAACTACATTATTCGACGAATACTTCAAGACAGGAGGAGACGAAGTATGCCAAGGTTTGAAGAAGTAGACCTTAGACGCCCTGCAGCTGATAGAGAAGAAGAAGTACTCTCCTATTGGAGGCAAGATGATCTAGCGAACAGAAGTGTCACTGTTAGGGAGGGGAGTCCCGAGTTTGTTTTTTTCGAGGGTCCGCCTACTGCCAACGGTATGCCCGGAATTCATCATGTAATTTCGAGAACGTTGAAGGATGCAGTCTGTCGCTTCAAAACGATGCAAGGATACAAGGTGAAGCGAAAGGCCGGCTGGGACACGCATGGTCTTCCTGTGGAGATCGAAGTTGAAAAGCAGCTGGGCTTCTCTTCGAAGCAGGAGATTGAGGACTTTGGCATAGAGAAGTTCAATCACAAGTGCAAAGAATCCGTCTGGAAGTACGAAAGTCAGTGGAAGAAAATGACAGAGAGAATCGGTTACTGGATAGATATGGAGCACCCGTATATAACGATGGACAACGACTATATAGAATCTGTCTGGTGGATCCTTAAGCAGTACTTTGACAAAGACTACATATATGAGGGCCACAAAATAATGCCATATTGTCCGCGATGCGGTACTCCCCTCGCTTCTCACGAGGTTGCTCAGGGCTATAGAGATGAGACTATTGACTCTATATACGCGAAGTTCCGACTGAAAGGAAAGGAAAACGAGTACTTCATAGTATGGACGACGACTCCATGGACGCTTCCTTCTAACGTTGCTCTAGCAGTGAATCCCAGATTCAACTACGTAAAGGTTGAAGCGATGCTGGATACCGGCGAAGTCGAATATTACTACCTGGTCAAGGAGCGCCTCAGTGCTTTGTTCGGTGAAGAAGGCAATTACAAGGTTATTGAAGAACTCAAAGGCAAAGATCTTGTCAATCTCGAGTATGAACAGCTGATCCCCTTTGCCAGCGTAGACAAGAAGGCATTCTTTGTTGTCTACGGGGACTTTGTCTCTCTTGAAGACGGCTCGGGTATAGTGCATATGGCTCCTGCCTTTGGAGAAGATGACAACATACTCGGAAGGAAATTCAATCTCCCGCTTCTCCAGCTTGTCGACAAGGAAGGTAAGATAACAGAAGAAGTGACACCGTGGGCAGGGATGTTTGTAAGGGATGCCGATCCACTCATTGTTCGCTATCTGAAGGAGAGGAATCTGTTATTCAAAAAGGAGCGTTTGACCCACTCCTACCCGTTCTGCTGGAGATGCGATACGCCGCTTCTCTACTACGCAAGAAAGTCGTGGTACATAAAGACTACAGAGTATAGAGATAAAATGATCGAAGTGAACAACTCCGTGAACTGGTACCCAAAGTTTGTTGGGGAGGGCCGCTTCGGTAACTGGCTCGAAAACATGGTAGATTGGGCCCTTTCGAGAGATAGATACTGGGGAACTCCTTTAAACATCTGGAAGTGCGATGAATGTGGCAAGTTGACTTCGGTTGGATCACGAAAGGAACTGGCAGAGAGAGCAGTCGAGAACATATCAGAAGATATCGAGCTTCACCGCCCATATGTAGATGACGTTCATTTAAGATGCGAATGTGGTGGACAGATGACTAGGACCCCTGAGGTCATTGACTGCTGGTTTGATTCAGGGGCAATGCCAGTGGCCCAGCATCACTATCCATTCGAGAACAAAGACAATTTCATGGGAGAGCTATTTCCAGCAGATTTCATCTGCGAAGGTATAGATCAGACTAGAGGCTGGTTCTACTCCCTTATGTCGATTTCTGCATTCCTCTTTGGCCAGTCTCCTTACAAGAACGTTCTGGTTAACAATCTGGTTCTAGACAGGACCGGTCAGAAGATGTCGAAGTCAAAGGGAAATACTGTTGATCCGTCGGAGATAATCGAGAAGTACGGTGCAGATACACTCAGATGGTATCTGCTGGCCGTCTCGCCACCATGGGTTCCCACAAAGTTCGATGAGGACGGAGTGAAGGACACTTACAGCAAGTTCTTTGGAACCCTGCATAGTGTATTCTCATTCTTCACAATGTACGCAAATGTTGACGACGTTGACCCTGCGAATTTCGACTTGCCTGTTCCTGAAAGGGAAGAGGTTGACAGATGGATAATGTCCAGACTGAACACTCTGGTAAAGGAAGTGACAGAGCTTCTGAACAATTATGATCTTACGAAATCAGTGAGAGCGATTCAGGACTTTGTCGTCGAGGAAGTCTCTAACTGGTATGTGAGAAGGACACGAGACAGATACTGGACCAGCGAACTCGACAACAGCAAGAAGGCAGCCTATCTCACGCTTTATGAAGTACTGCTGACCATCGCAAAACTCATGGCGCCAATTGCACCTTTCACGGCCGAAGAGATTTTCAGAAACCTTACCCACAAGGAAAAGGAGTCTGTGCATCTGGAACTGTATCCGGTTGCCGACGAGAGCTTGATCGAGCCTGAACTCGAAAAGAGAATGGCCACAGTCATGGACATTGTGACACTGGGTAGAGCATGTAGAAACAAGGTCCAGATAAAGGTCAGGCAACCTCTGCCGAAGATTCTAGTGGACGGGAATATAAGAAAGATCGTCGAGTCAATGCGCGAGCTGATCCTCGAAGAGATCAACGTCAAGAACATAGAATACATTGAAGAGCTGGGAGACTATGTGAACTATGAAGTCAAGCCGAATTTCAGAGTTATGGGTCCTAAGTTCGGCAAAGATCTCAAGTCGATCGGCAATGCCCTAAGGTTAATGAAACCTTCTGAGGTTGTCGCAAGAGTCAAACACGACGGTAAGATCTCCGTTGAAGCTAACGGAAGGCTCTTCGATCTGACGGAAGAGGATCTGGACATAAGAATACAGGAACTGGAAGGCTTTACTTTCGAGATGAGCAACGACAACTTTGTCATTCTCGATACCGAACTCACTCCCGATCTTCTGCAGGAAGGGCTTGCAAGAGAAATGGTTTCGAAGATACAGACAATGAGAAAAGAAGCCGACTTTGAGATTACAGATAGAATCACTGTAGCTTACTTCGGGCCCGATGCTCTTGTAGAAGCAATAGAGACATTCAGTGATTACATAAAAGAAGAGACGCTTTCAAACAGCGTCAATTTCCAGGAGGGACTCGATACCGGGACCGAATGGAACCTAAATGGTTACAACACCAGAATCAAGGTAGAGAGAGTCTAGACATATGAAAAAAACCGGGAGCTTCATGCTCCCGGTCTCTTATTGGAATGTAAATCAGACAGTGAGCTTTACTATGATCGCCGGATCAAGAACTCTGAAAGTAAATGATTCCGTTATGAAGAGCTCTACCTCATCGTCTGTGCTGCTTTGATAACCGATTTCGAAATCTCCGCCGATTACCATCTCAAGATCTTCGTGATCCTTCGGCAGAAGAAGCGCATCTTTCAACACTCTGCTGACCACAATCTCACTTCCCAGGAAGGACTCGATTCTCTTCACCAGAGGATAACCGGAAACATGTGAGTTCAGCATAGACATAGTATCTGGATTGACCACAAGGACAAACGGTCCGTCAGTGAAGTTGTCTTTCAGAACCTGGACTGCTCTAGACAAAGACTCAATGATTTCATTTGGCTTCGATCCGAGAGGAATGGGGTCGTTTTCGATAGCTTCAACGATTCCCTCGACTGAAGCCTTTTCGTAGCCGTTATAGATGACTCTCTCTTCAAAGAGCGCGATTTGCTTAACCGCATCTTCAAGAGGTGCAAGATCTGAATCCTTTGCGCCTCTTTCTATATCATCCATCTGCCACCGAACCAGCTTGAACGGGATTCTAGCCTCTATTAGAGGTTTTGCCTTTCTCAAACCCACCCCGATTTCACCTTCTCTATCCAGGAGCATCACTCTTCCTTCGGGCAGGAAAGAGTATTCCCAGCCCTTAGGTCCAACAACGTTGACGATCTTTCTTGCCGATAGGTAGCTCTTGAGTACTTGCTTTGCTCTCTCGTTTATCTCTTCCCATGCCTCGCTTGATAACGGGGCCAATTGTCTCTTGAAAAGGTCCATCGCAATCCCTCCTATTTCATCTTTCCGATGTTGAGACCGCCATTTCCGGAAGAACCTTCACCGGCTTCTTCAACTTCGGTTATCGGGGCATTCGTGAACAGATATGTCTTTAATTCCTCATCCCATCCGTCCATATTTCTTCTGAGCCATTCAAGAGTCATACACGCATGTTCTATCTCTTCATCTCTGTTGTGAGCCATGACTGCCTTGAGTTCAGGGTCATCCGAAACATCGACTCTCTGGTTGTACCAGTCAACTGCCTCGATCTCTTCCTTGAGGCTGTTGAGAGCTCTGGAAATGTCTTTTGCCTTTTCGCTAAGCTTTTCAAACGGTTCGTGATAATTGCTCATTTGCACGCCTCCTTCTAAACTATCGTGTACTCCATACTATACAAACTATTTTATCATAATTTAAATTGTAACATAGCAAGCCTGTCGGTTAAGAGCCGCTGTACGCTTAAGAACGAGGACCCGCTGAACGCTGGAAGAGCCGCTCAGTTGCAAGTTCCAAGATGCAAGTTGTAAGAAAAAGCATAAGAACGGGGTTGGGGGTAGCGGGTTCGTGGTAGGAAAGAACGAGAGAACCTGGTTGACCGTTGAACGGTTCACCGTTTGCCGAGAAAAGCATCAGTTGCAAGTTCCAAGGTGCAAGTTGTAAGAAAAAGCAAAAGCCGGGGTTGGCGGTTGCGGGTTCGTGGTAGGAAAGAGCAAGAGAACCTGGTTGACCGTTGAACGGTTCTCCGCTCTCCGAGGATAATCGGTTCTTCGTTCCGGAGCGAGTACCTGATCTTCGTTCTTGGGCAATCGACGACGACGAGGCGGATCAGAGGTAAGGGGAATGAGGCTAGAGGTAAGAAGATCAAGATCGGTTCTGTCTCTTTTTTTGTGTAAACCCCTTTTTTGTAATGGGTTTAAGAATCAGCTTATGTACTTAGCTAATCTTTCATACTTTATCACAAGTTGAGTTAGGATCTTTGACCATTCAAGGGTTCTTACTGTCCATTTCTTTGTTATATTTATTATTGCTAGATAAGCCATCTTTAAGAGAGAAGTATCCGTAGGAAAGACTCCCTT
>NZ_AYTW01000009.1 GCF_002752635.1 Mesotoga sp. Brook.08.105.5.1 | reverse complement strand
CGTTCTTGGATCAACCTTCTTCTCACTTGTCTGGATAGCATAGTATCCGTCTAGCCTGCTGGATTTCTCTATCGCATCTTTATCCAGAACCCACCTGGCATTGTCTGCGTTTATCTGTTTGAGATATTTCTTTCCTCCACGCTTGTTCGCGGCATCGATCTTCGATGGTTGTGCTAAGAGCTTTGTTGCTTTGTCCAGCATCCTCCGAAAAGAGCTTTCTCTAATGGTCTTACCCATCACCCATAACTCACAACGTACCACCCATGAGCCCGACGCTGCGCGTACAGGGTATTGGTTGGTAAAAAAGTGTTGACCGTTCGTGTTCAGCTCTAGATACGGAGTTTAAGTTCTCCCTTCCCATCATACCAAACACGCTTAATACGTCATTCTGAGCTTGACTCAGAATCTGCTTTCTCAACAGTAAGGAACGAGATTGCTTAATTTCGCTTTTCTGTCCTTTGAAACACTCTCACAGACTTTTATCTTCGATTTCTCGTTTAGAGTGAAAAATGGAGTCTGACTCTATTTAACTAAAGGGCTCCGCTTAACCTTTCTTTTCTATCCTTAGGAATATCCTCACAGAATTATCTTCGATTTCTCGTTTAGTGTGAAAAATGGAGTCTGACCCTATTTAGGCCCATTTAGAATGCTTCTTATACAGTTCACACTGATCCGTCTGCAGAATTAGGAGTCTTACCCATTCGTTTAGTAATTCAAGCAGGACTAGTTTCTGATCATTCCCTTGCAGTATTTTATGACTTTTTTCTCTCCAGTTTCTTTCCAGCAGGGTTCCTTGTGAGATAGAGATGAGAGCTGACTGCTTGTAAGGTGACCATATCTTTTCACAACCGTCTCGATGATTTCCTCTTCTTCGGCGAGCAAATGATCGGTCTTTGCCGTTCCTTTGATCATCACAGAGGCTTTCTTGCCTTCTTCGACCACTCCGGCTTCTTTAAGATAAGAGACAACATCTTCATACTTTACGGGCGTAGGCCCATAGAGATTGGCAATATACCTGAGACCGGTAATGGATATCCCCCTTCTCTCGAATGATAGTGTATCGGAGTAGAACATAAGCTTGAACAATTTCATGTGATCCAGAGGTCCTATCTCGGAAAGGAAACGCCCCACGACTGCACTCAATGTTTTTCCTGAAAAGACCTTGAAGCCATTGAGGCACGATTCGGTATTTCCGTGAGCTTCAATAATCATACTCTCTCTAAGAGAAAGCCGGGATTCATTTCCAATGCTGGTCTTGCCGACTATTCTGTCTCGATCGTCCGGCGAGATCCTTCCCTGGACCGCAGCAGAATTGACAAAAGAGATGAAGTCCTCTCCGCCTGGAATTATGTGATTGGTGTAAGATCCGAGAAGCCTGTCTGAAAGAGCTCTCGAACCGTCTTCAAGCTTAGAAACCAGGGACTTCGTCCTTCCCAGCAGTAGCGCTATCTCTTCTTGAGTGAGGTTCAGATTCTCTCTGGCTTTCCTGAGATCTGCCGGCGACGGGATGCAATTAGCCTTCTCATAATCTTCCCAGATCTTCTTCCAGGCTTCATCGAGAGATCGGGCATCTACATATGAACTTCCACATTCATCACAAGTATAGACATCGTAGGAAAGTCTGACTTGACTTCCCTTGAAACTCTCGATGCTCTCTTCCTTAGATAGGCGCATTTCCCTTCCACATTCGGGACATCTCATGAAATCAACTCCCGTACTCTGCAAGATGCAAAGATAGACAGATCAGCCTTTCCCTAAAGCTATAACTCAGCTTGAAATAGACTTTGTCTTTGTATTCATAGTCTTCTGGGGCCAGGAATTCATCATCGGTAATATCAAGCTCTCTGAGTATTGACTCAAGCGGTAAGTATTTCCAGACAACAATCGTAAATGTATCTCTTTGATTATCATCCTTGATCTCATCGGGGCAGATATCGCTCGCCACCTTCCACGTGGCCTCAAGCACATCATAATGCTCTCTTATTCCTGACTTGTAGAAAGCATTCATCAGATCTATGTTCTTCTTCGCATCACTGAGCAAGTAGATATTGCATTCCCGGTTTTCAATAATCTCTTGTATTCTGTTCCTAAGCACATTGAAGAACAGCTTATTCATCATCAGATCCATGCTCTTCTCCTAGATTATATATTGTTTATGTCAACTTTGTCAACAAAAAACACTTTTGTCACGGTTCCATCGCTCAAGCGGTCCGAAAAGAATACATCCAAACGTTCACTGAATTCCAGCACTATCTTAGTGACATAGTTCTTATTCCGCGTCTCGATCGGCAATTCAGTTTGCCCAGTTTCTCGACCTTGCTTTATCGTAGATGCTCAGCTTACAGAAGATGCGAGTCTTGACAGCCGATTTGAATGAAATGTAAAAAGGCGAGTCTGCTACGAAAAAGAGTTATGCCTAATCTTCCGCACTCTCGCTGTAGTCCTCTAATACATCGTCCGAAAGATGTGCAAGATGAGAAAGAGAAGCTATCTCTCTTACGCTTTCGTACGAAAGGTATGTGCAGGTTTCAAACAAAGGGCCACGTTCTAGCAACGAAAAAACAGGTCTTTGCAGTTCTTGAAAGACCTTGTCCTTTCTGGAGAATGGAGCTACTATGTGAAGCTTAATGTCCATATTCGGCTGAAGCGCCAGCAGATCGGCCATTCTGAGAATACCGGAGTAGATTGAAGTGGTATGCTCTACCTCGAAAGCCCTCTTGATAGATCTTCCTTTCAACCACAGAACATCTATCTGCTCTATAGTCTTTAGGGTAGTCTCATCGTAATTAAGTGGTAGCCTATCCAGAATAGCCAGGTTGCGGGTCTTACATTCAGAAAGTACTCTGCTTTGGTCGTTTCTGGGAATCCATATCTTCATTCCCATCTTAGCGCCAATATCTGCCAGTAAGGCTTGAATCTTAATTGACTCGCGCACATCGGCTTGCTCAGTTATCGTTTCTTTATCTTCAGAGTCCTCGTCCGTTGGGACTGATACAGGTATGTCTTTATTTTCAACTCTGACTCTAGGTAGTAGATACTTCTTGTAGGCTTCGACGTCGTATGCGAACAACCTCCCGGAGTGTTCCTGATTTGATAGGACTGCTTCCAAGAACTCACCGTCTTCGTCATCCAGTCTAACAAGACTACCCCTGACCTTCCCGGTCCAGGCATTCGAGTTCGGCGGAAGGTCTCTGGTGAAGGATAATCCCTTCCATATCTCAGGCTCGTGTATTGGCAAGGCTTTCTCAACTTCTAACCAGACCAGTGGCTTGACTTTGAACCTTACTATAAACGGGTCGTTTGCTTCATAGAAACGGGGAGAATCATCAATAAAAGGCTTGCTGGTCACTTCTAGTACACCAATCCAGCGAGAGAGTCTGGTCAGGTAACATATAAGTTTATCCCCGATATTAACTTTGTTTGCCAAATTTCTGTGCCGTATACGAAATCCGGAAATAGTTCTATCTGACTTTGAAAAAGCTTCATATGTTTCTGGCGAAAACAGATCAATATAATACGCCATTTCAACCATCACCTGCCAGCCTTTTTCAATTCTTCTAAACCACCAGTGCCTTATCCTGCTGTTTGGAATATGTCTCTGTGTTTTTTTATTGGAAGATCCGATTATTTGCAAAGCTGGCTACCTTTAACACTATAATAGTCGATGTTACAAAACAGACCAAATACGCCAAAAATTCATCATCGGTAATATCAAGTTCTCTGAGTATTGATTCGAGCGGTAAGGATCTCCAGACAACAATCGTAAATGTATCTCTTTGATTATCATCCTAGAAGCGTCTTTATCGGATCTTCAGAATCATCTAGAATGTCGTCTTCGAATGTCAGCAGGTCGTCTCTCAGTTGAAGCATCCCCTCGTCCTCCGAAGCAGCGAGGAGTTCAACAATCGCATCGAACGCCTTCTTCCTTTCGCTTGCATCGATCTCCTGGAGCATCTTCCATGCTCTGTCGAACACGATCACTGCAATCACCCCCGGTGCCTTATATCTCTGCACTAAGAGCAGTCATCTCTCCTTTGGCTTCAACTTGAACACGATCACTTTGCGGAGATTGCCTCTGGTGTCCCGGCCCTCTTCTACGAAATCATCGACATATTCCATCTCTCCAAGGTATTTGACGAAGCCTTTACTGACCTTCTGAAAGAGGTGGAGAGCTTTCCCTTTCTCTCTGTGGGTTTTGATCGCCTTGTTGCCTCTTAGAAGCTCCATATCGCCTTCCTGACCTTCGCCATAATAGAGGAAATATCCGTGCTCCCATCGATCGTTGTAACCGTACTCCTCTCCCGAAAAGCCTGTGAATATGAAAACCATGTCATGTTTGGCAGGATATGATATCCCGCTCTGTCTATTCCCTCCATACTCTTCATGAATCAGCGACCGCTTGTAGACTTCGCCTTTCTTGAACTGCAAGGCATCATCTCTCAGCCTGTTTCTGCTTTCAATTTGTCGATGATCTCCTTATAGTTTTCGCGGCAGTATGACCTTCCGCCCAGAAGCTCTGAATTTCTTCTCTAAAGCTCCTTTTGATTCTGATCGATCACTCTTCCGCAAGTACATCAGCGGTTAGGATTGGGACCGAGTTCTTCCTGAACTTCTTCCTTATACTTCTGATATCTTTTGAATTCCAGACCGTAGCTCTCGGCCAATCTCTTTGCCTCAATAGGCAGCAGACCATCGACCAGAATAACTCCGTGACTGGCTCCGTGCTTTGAGAGAGAAGCGGCGAGACTCTGCACTTCGGAGTTATGGATTTGATCATTGCCCTCTCTTATAGAGAAGACCGTCTTTTCTCCGAAGATCTCCGCGATAAGATCAACGGAGGAATAATCGCCCCGCGGCGTAAAATCACAGGACACTCCGTAGCTTTCGAGAAAGTCCTTAAGTTCGAGAACGAGAAGGTTTCTAAGAGTCTTTACATTTCGCTCGGGCTTCAAATAACGTCTGATCCTTAAGGATACGAGATTCACAGCGACGATCTGCGCAAATAGCAGACCAATAACCGCCTGATAAGGGATCACATAAGCAAGCGCAATGATTGCAGCAGATACCACCCACCAGTACTTCTTGAAGTAGTATAGAATCATAGACTTATCCTATTCATTCAAGTACCTCCGACACTCAGACAGTAGATCAGAGATGCTCTCAGTTGGATTTCTGAGATCAACGAAACGAATGTCAACCCTAACGTTGTCATCGGAGCTGTATCCGATGTCGGACCTGCCAATCTTGTCGGAATAGGGATAAACCAAGACGATCCTGTCGGCCGCATACTTCTTGCCATATGCGTACATCTGGTACATATCGGACTGGGAAATTCCGCTGTTTCGGTCAGTATCAGAGAGGAGTTTCCATTTGGTATCCATAACAACTGTACGCTCTCCAAATTCCAGTACGATATCTGGTCGAAGCGCAAAGGCCCGCCTCGGCTTATCAAACAGGCTGTAAGTCGCGTCCTGTGTCCGGATGTTGATGGCTCTACCTACATGTTTACGAAGCTTCGCAGCGACAAAACTCTCGAACACCTTTTCCATAGGAAAGAGAAGCGCAAGCGCAACTTCGTTACCGGCATACGCTGTGAAGCTATTTCCCAGCAAGAACACACGGCACCATGACAGGGCCTTGTCGTAGTGGTTCATGCTGCGATCGATCAAACACTTCGAAAAGTCCTCATAGTAGCTTTCAGAATAATCTACCCTATCAAAGAGAGTAAGCAATTGAGACGCATGTTGGCGGTTACGACCGTCATGTGTGGCTTTAAGAAGAAAGCGAAGCGTGGACTTGATCAGACGGTTCTCCGGTCTGTTCGCATTGAAATCATCATAGAGAACGTAGAATCGCTGTTTGTTGACCAGATTCTGCTTAATGTTCTGTGAGGTCAAGATCTTCCCTTTGTAGAACTTCTCGTTTGCTTCAACGGGCGTGTAAGCTGATTTGAGGCCCTGTTTCGCAAGTGCAGTCACCTCGTCCAGGAACATCTTTATAAAGATCTCGAAGAGATTCAGTCGATCCACGTGAAGATGAGACACGTTGAAATCCTTGAACGTGATGTCTCTTAACGTCTTAAGCATCTCAAGAAAGATTCGTTTTGTTGCATCTTCGCCGATCTCATCGCCAGCGATTTTTGGCAGGATCTCGATTACCGTCCCGTCTGTCATCGCTATCAGCCCAACGTAATTCCGAGCAGTTATGACCTTGCCAACACCCCTTCGAGCCGATAGCGAAAGAAGTTCGATCGCCTCAGTTTCCTTTTCAGAGACATTGGCGAGAATAAAGTTCTCCAGTGCTTCAAAGGTCTCCTTACGCAAGGCCTTATATCCATTTACCGCCTTCTCACAAGCAAACCCGCTGTATTCAGTTATAGTGTAAGTCATCTCACATTTGCCTATAGGCTTCAATCATCTCGAAGGCCTCTCTGTTCACCTCGTAATACTCCGGGAAATCTATTTCGGCACTACCAAACAGATCAATAGTGTCGCTCTTTTTCACGATGAAGCGGGTGCTATCATCTGTCTTTTTGTTGTCTCCCAGTACGAGCTGGATCTTCTCATAGTCATCGTAGAAATACTCCTGCAAGAGAGGAACTATGCTGTTTTCGAAAATCTCCGCAAGAGTCTCAATAGTCGCGCTTTTTCTAAGCGGGAGCAGATAGGAATGCCCGATCGTATGCTCACGATCGAGCAACACAGTGATGCGTTTGTTAATCGTATCGAGCATTTGTGCGATGTTGATGTTCTCCACACTTACGCCTTTTAGTATCGTTGAGTTGGGCTGCATTTCCACAAAGCTAAACCTGCGGCGCAATGCGGAGTCTATCAGCGCTATTGAACGATCTGCAGTGTTCATGGTTCCAATGATGTAGACATTATCAGGCACACCGAAATTCTGCCCGGAGTAGGGCAGTCTCGCGCGTAGCTGCTCGCTTGCGCCTATACGCTTCGACGATTCAATCAGCGTTATTAGTTCCCCGAAGATCTTAGAAATATTGCCGCGGTTAATCTCATCTATTATGAAGACTCGGTTTGGAACCTTAACTTCTTCTTTGAATAGATCTGACTTCAGCTTTCTGAGCATCTGCAATACATCCGAGACGGAAACAGACAGTTTGTACACAGTCGAAAGCGTCATGGCTCTTCCACCATTGAGGTCGACGATATCCTCGTTAATCCCTTTTACTAGCCACCTAACATTCCGCATCCTTTTATAATTAGGGTATTCGTTGTGCCATTCCGGCTCGCCGGTGACAACACCGATAGCATCGATCGTCTTGCTCGAATAGCAAGAAAGGACGATATCGCCAATCTGCATCTTGTTGTAAAAGGCGTTAAGAACATTGCTTCCGCCGTGCTCTCCAAAATCCGTAGCATCTGATATGTTCTCCCCGTATTCGTCCCATCCGATGCGAATGTGGTTATTCTCTATACACTCGGTCCGAGTGGGATTATCGCCTGCTGCTTCAAGAGAAACCTTCCATACTGTTGGGTTCTTCCCGATTCCCAAATCTGCGTCTGCCTTTTCCCCGACAGGGTTCCCGGCATTATCGCAGAATGCCTTGAAAATCCCATCATGAATCTCGTATTCAATTTCACTACTGGTATCAGCTTTCTCTTCCGGGGAGACAACGGGACGAATCCCCTCGATGAACTCCTCGTAGCTGAAAGACTGGTGGAAAGTTGTGAAAGCAATTATTCCATCGTCTTTGTATTTTAGATAGCGACTGAACACTTCTCCGTAATCCTCAGCCTTTACTTTAGCAATAGATTTTTCCTCAACAATAGCAACGGCGTACTGAATAGCGCTGTAGGTTTTCCCCGTTCCAGGGGGCCCGTAAAGTATAATGTTCTTTGCAGTTATTGAGTTCTTGAGTATTGGTGGCCTGGGCGGTTTAGGACCGATTCCAGTCCATGCTCTATGTGAAATTTCTGGGAACGATGGCCTAGGCGACTCTTTAGTAAGTTCATTCTTCAGCGAATCAAGAATTCTTACATATTCATCGCCACTGCAACGATCTTTTGGCACGCTAATCTCATAGTGCTTAGCTATGTACTTACAGGAGTTCCCGTCAAGCGGCATAAAGACTCTGGGTCTAATCCAGAATAACCCTATTGTAATTTTCGCCACTCCGTTCATCCTAACTGCGACAGCCTTTTCGAATGCTTCTTTGAATTCGTTAGAAAAGGTATTTGTATCGGCCGATTTCAAAGCGTGAGCAAAAAGGTTCCACATTTCATCATCACCAACAAAGAACGACCGTCTGTTATCAAGAACAGGTATTCCCGCAAATTGTGTTGGCGCCGGGATTTTCACTCCGAACTCGTCGCCAAGGACTTTCGCCAGAAGGGTTCTGTTTGCGTCTGTTATTCGACGATTCATTACTCCCATAACTGAGAAAGGATCGATCCGATATTGTCGAGGCCCCCACCAATCTTCTCGCTCGAAATGAAGGTATTCCATCAGTGGCTGCTCCGATGAAAGCTTCTTAATCACGTTGAATAGTTCGCCCGGCTTATCCCTGAAGTCGAGCAGTTTGTCAGCAAGCGCCTCGTAAAATGGAACCCATTGGAATCCACTATCCAAGAGTATCAACTCCTTGCATGGCCATTTGCGTACTTTCTGGTTTCTCCCGTGACCCATCCGTCAATCAGCAACTGAAAAACTGGCCACCGAAGAGAATAGTCGAGAACACCTAGTTCGTATTTAGTCTACCAATTCTCAGATCTCAGAATCAATCTTGAAAACAATAGCTGTTATCTGAAATGATGAAAAGCTTATTTGATCTCTAGGACTAATTTCTCTTCATCGGGCTTCTTGTGCGCAAACAAAAAACTGCTCATCAAGAAGGTTTTCTTTGCAGTTATTTTCGAACCCTAGACCTATATACGGATGCAATCCATCTTCCAGTGATGCCAAAAAGGAGTCGCTGTGTTTTTGCCGCGTGGATTTTTTGGAGTAGACAAAATAGCACTAATACTCCTTAGGCCGCTGTAACTCCAAAGTGCTCCTCGACTATCTCATTTAGCTGCTTTGCAATTTCCGCAAACTCGCGATTCAGATCTAAAGTGCGCACACTGATTCTGTTGCCGCTCATAAGATAACTGTTATCCGGCTGAATTTCCTCTTCGGTCTTTGCGTACAGGAGCAATCCGGAGACCACATGAGGTTTTTCGCCGAACTCCGCATCTTTATTCTTCACGTAGGTGAAAATCTGATATAAATTGCTTGAGTGAAGTGTGTGCTTGTCATATTGAGCCTGTGTCGTCTGGGCGTAGTATTTAGCGTCAATTATTAAGACAGTTTCCTTTTTTTGTATGGTTATATCACTTTGCATGACCGGCAACATCGTTCCTACACCATTGTCCAAAGCCCAAGGAATCTGCGATGCGCTTACTGTAAACGATGGGAACTTCCTATAGTAATACTCCAAGATGAACTTCTCGTACAGCCGGGACATTCTTTGCACATCAACAAAGGAAGCCAGCTTGTAGCCTCCTTTTTCTGTTGTAATGAGCATGCCTTCAATAATCAACTGACAGATGCTTACAAGCATTCGGTAAGTCTGGTTATTGCGTTGGAAGCGAATCGATGACCACTTTATTGAAGATGGTTCAAGCGTATCAACGTTGGAGAAGAAGAGCATCTTCTTTTTCAAATCGTCTTTGTATTCCGGCTTTACATCTGCATGTCGAAGCAGGATCATGACCGTTGTTTTTAGTATCTGATTGAGCTGGTTGTTTTCAGACAGCTCGTCATACTCACAAGTCAGGACCCGTTTACGCTCGAGTCTGTTTCTTATCGTCCCGGGCATGTTTATTTTGCCGCGCATAACGGAAATATCTTCTTGACGATTCAGATATTCTCGGTACAACCCCTGTTTCAGTTGGTGACCAATTCCCTTTGCAAGAACCGCTGCAAATAGATTATGCAGATCCTCGAACTTTTCTTTGGCAACATCCTCATAATTCGATTGAGTTAGCGCCTGAAAAGCATAGGACAACATGTAGTAGATGTTCTTTATGAGAATGCTTTTGTCTTTCACTGAAACACTCCATTCAAGACATTCTCCCAGCGTTGCAGTTTTGTATTGTCATCGAACCAATACTCGCTGAGCATAGGCAATATTTCATACTCAACGATTGCCTTCATCCATTCTTCAGTGCATTTTTCAGCTCCGCAGAAGTAGCTGTGGCCAATGCAAAATCCCTTGCCCAAAGATTTGTCGTTTTCTATTTCCTTGTTCAGATCCTTAATCTTGGAAATAAGATCATTGAATGTCTCATTTGCAAGACCCATTTGATACCTTCCGAAACCTTCTGATTCAAAACCCGGTTCCATATTAAAAAAACTGAAACGGCGGCGGAGGGCGTAGTCAATCATTGCAAGGCTTCTATCGGCAGTATTCATCGTTCCAATTATATGCAGTCTTTCAGGCACAGAGAAGCTCAACCCGTTATACGCAAGTGTAGCCTTGGTTCCCCTGTAATCACGTTCTATCAACATTAGTAGCTCACCGAAAATCTTACTCATGTTGCCACGGTTAATCTCATCAATGATGAAAAAATAGTCCTTATCCGGCTGGTTGGCCGCTTTCTGGCAGAAACGATAGAACACACCGTACTTCAATTCGAAGCCGTTCTCAACAGGTTTATAGCCCATGATGAAGTCCTCGTAGGAATAATTCTGATGGAACTGAACAAACTCGATTCGATCTTCATCTTTCTCGCCCATGACGGAATAAGCAAGTCGCTTCGCAACGAAAGTCTTGCCAACACCCGGAGCTCCCTGCAAGATAATATTCTTCTTGTTTTTCATGACTGAGAGTAGGCGTTCATACTTTTCCTCAGCCATAAAGACTTCGTTCAAGAAGTCCTCTTTTGAATATTCTTCAACAGTAGTATCGACAGCAGCCCGCAACGGATTCTCCTCGCGAATCAAGTCAAGAATAAAATCAAATTCGCCCTTAGTAAGTTTGAACAGACTGCCATTAGGATTTACAAAGACCTCCATATGTTCCAGTTCAGGACAACCTCTTAACGTCTGATAATCTATAGGCGAGGTAAATCCCTCAACCTTCTCAAAGTAGATTCTTTCACCATCTTGCTCGGCACTTACTTTACCTAAAGCAACGATTTTCTTTACCGGGCTAGCCTCATAACCGATTATCATATCTCCGGCCTTTGCATCTAGGAAATTCTGAAAAATCCGGCGCCTGTTGCCGTTTTCGTTGTAAAGCGTATAGGATTGGACTTCACCAACTGCAAGATTAGAAAAACTCCAAATTCTCGGATTGGCATTCAACCACCAATACCCGCGCTCCCCACCTGGTCCAGTAGAGGCATATAGTTGTACTTTCGAGAGATCAATTCTATCGAGTGCTTCGGCCAACTCATCACGCAGCTTCCATATAAAAGAGCCGTCCTCATCATCACTCGCATTCTTACCGACATACAAGATCGGCCACCAGCGGAAATTTTCGCTGTCACTATCCATTACCGGACATCCTGTCTTTTTCGCTATCCTCTTCGCCAAAGAAGATGATCCTGCATTGTAGAAGTTTTTCGTTTCGCCGTATTTGATGGAAAGTTGGGTGCACGTAGCCTGCCCACCGTAGTCTTTCATGCGCTTCATAATTTCGAGACTGCTAGGATAGAATACCTCACTGTCTTGAAGGAGTCTTACCCAATCATCAACGGATAACCCTGGTGAATAATCTCTGGGACGCCACTCTTCAGCAGGCATTTCACTATAAGAGCGGCTAATATAAAAACCAACATCAATAGTGAGAGTGCGAAGTTCGGGATCTGGATAGCAGCTCTCTGTAAGCTGCGACTTCAGCAATTCAATGAGTTCTTCATCCTGCCGCAATTCAGCGCAAATTTCGTTATACAGCTTGAGAAAGTTTCTGATATTGTCAGCATACGCGCCTCTTTTGAAGCTATAGTTGCTTTTAAGCTTGCTCACAATCGTTTCTATCTCACTGAATTTATATATGTAATACTTATCCGGGTAACGAAGCCATAAATAAGTACTGATTGCGTTTTCGTTTTGGAAGTGCTGTATAGCACCATTTCCGTACTTTTCAAGTAAAGCTGCAGATTTCATCTTGAAGCCTTCAACTCGTTCATAGACCTCTTTGCCTTCATCAAAGAGATCTATAAACATACCACGCACTTCTTCCGGCGCTGCCTTGGCAAAGTTCTGTATCATTGCTCCCGGGAAATTATTCGCAGACGCCAGCAGATTATTTGTCTTTGAGAGAGAAAGAGTGAGCATTTCTGCAAAATCGGATGTGTTGACATCCCAATTATCTTGAAACCACTTTACTGCTTCCCACTTATACTTTTCTTTCGGCCACTGCTTCCGGACAAAATCCTTCTTATACTCTACTAAGACAGCTTTCAAAAGAGACTTGTCAAACATCAATTCACTCCTTCACACTCAAGCATTTTGGAGACTTCTGGAACTTTCATCATCTACCCGCAAAGCTCCCGTTTTTTTGCTTCATTATTATTCAGAAGTAGTGAGAAGAAAGCCTGTTTTTGCGGGAGGCTTTCAAAGATGAAATCATCATTCTCACTAATAACAGATATTGCACAGCAAGAAACAGTCTCGACATTAATATAACACTTGTTACATTGTAGGCAAAGAGTGGCCGCAATGGGAAAGAGTCAAACTGCTGCCTTGTTTTCTTCAAAGTGATGGTGATTTTGCCTGACAAGATATTTGCAAAGATTGGGCAGACCTAGGGTATTTGCTCTCGAAGCGCCGGATGCTCCTGTCTCCTAAGAAAGGGAATCCCGGGGAGAATCATTTCCATGAGAACCCTAAGGGGTAATCTAGAGTGGAAAAAAGGGAATATCCCATGGGGCCTAAAAGTCAGGGGGCGTTTCCCATCGTTATTCTAGTAAAGCAGTGGCAAAAAGCCCCACCCGATATTTTTCGCGTCTCGCCTTCGAGGCGTCCCCACAAGAACAATCCTCTCGCAATCTCCTTCTATTAATTTCAGCGCTTCTCTTCTCTCAATTTTCCAGCCTCACACGCATTACGGCTACTTCAGGATCCAGGATAACTACAGGGACTTTTCTGAGAGACTATACATAGCGTGCTCGAGATGTTGACTATAGGCTCCAACGGGATCGTAGTCGCCCCGGTCACGATGTCTACAATGTCTTCTAGTGACTGCAAGTCATAGCGTGATTTCTTCTGTGCTTAAGACTCTTCAGGTTTTGTCTACTGCTCTCCAAAAGGCAACGTTCAAGTCCCACTTAGCTACAATATAAGAGAATCTGTCAGTTTCTCGCAGATTTTTTTAATTCATGGCGTTGCCTCCTAGCCTGTTTCTGCTTTCGTTTTCTCAACGATCTCCTTGTAGTGTTCGCAGCAGTGAAAAATGGAGTCTGACGCGTTTATTTATGTAAGTCCGCAGGCAGCATGGTTTTCAATTGTGCGGACAGTGTCCCCACAATTTGAGGATAAAGCCGGTAAAAACGCAGGTAACGATAGAGCTGGCGGCGATTGCAATTACTCACATAGCAGTGAAAAATGGAGTCTGACCCTATTTATTTTATTTAGCTACAATATAAGAGAATCTGTCAGTTTTTCGCAGATTTTTTTAATTCCAAGGCGTTGCCTCCTAGCCTGTTTCTGCTTTCGATTTTTCAACGATCTCCTTGTAGTGTTCGCAGCAGTGAAAAATGGAGTCTGACGCGTTTATTTATGTAAGTCCGCAGGCAGCGTGGTTTTCAATTGTGCGGACAGTGTCCCCACAATTTGAGGATAAAGCCGGTAAAAACGCAGGTAACGATAGAGCTGGCGGCGATTGCAATTACTCACATAGCAGTGAAAAATGGAGTCTGACCCTATTTATTTTTATTCTACAGCGAACGTCTCGACAATGCTCTTTCTCGCTTGATGTTATCCAAGGACGGGTCCATGATCCGGGACGAGTCACGAAGGAGGGTTCTCCACAGAGAACAGCGGGTTCTTGTTCTTAAGCGAATAGCGGCTCTCAGGGCGAGATCCCGTGCAGACCCATCATGGGATGACGGAGTGGGGATATTACGGGATGACACTGAACAGAGGCCCCAAACAGGCGCATATTGGAGCAAGCTTTTCAGGGCAGGCTTACTGGTGATGAAGTAAGGAGTCTGTACGAGTGACATGGGATGATAGCCTTCTCTTGCATCACGTCATTCTGAGATGATCCTGCTCAGAATCTCGCTCTTCTCGTGAGTGAGCTAACTCTCGATAATGCTCTTTCTCAACGATTGATCTTATCTTATCGGTCTTCCCGAAGGACGGTGGACCGTCGACGTACAACGTTGTTTTCATGTGAACCATGTTGGCATATTCTCTTTGAATGGGGGTGTCCCCGTAGGCGTAGAGGAGAAAGGCTGTGCATAATTTCTCTTTTCTGTCCTTAGAAACACTCTCACAGACTTTTACCTTCGATTTCTCATTCAGTGTGAAAAATGGAGTCTGACCCTATTTATTACATGACCCTATTTATTACATGGTTGCGCTCATCGAGCTTGTATCTTTCCGATGGTTTCATTTCAACACTTCCCAATAGCCTTTTTTTGTTGCCCCTACATGGCGTATGCGATTCTGTTCTTTGAGCTTTCTCAGATGATATTTTATACCATCCTCGCTCAATGCCAGTTCTTGTGCCAGTTGACGACGGGTAATAGATGGTTTCTCCCTTAGCAAGAGAACGATTTTTTCTTGGGTAGTTTCTTGGGTAGTTTCTTGGGTAGCACTACCCTTGCTACTTACTTTTCCCCGCATTGTATCCAGATAATTATCGGAAAATGGGAATTCCACCCAGAGATCATGTCCTTCCAGTTGAATACTGGGAGGCGGCGAATCCGAACTACGGCAAGCTGAGAATATTCGTTCAATCCCCCGACCCCAGGATTCAATTTCCCCGGAGCGGAAAAAAGCGTTTGCCACATCCGGATTATAGGGATGGGATGCATGTGCGCCCAATAATGTTTTCAAACTCCACCCTTCAGGCAGTACTGCAGGATTCCAGATTTTCAGTTTGTTCTCATAGACCCGAATCTGTATTGGCGCAGGCACTGAATAATCCCTATGAACCAGCGCATTAAGTACGGCCTCGCGCAACGCCTCGTAAGGTACTGGGAACCGCTCGATTCTCTGAAGACCTTCATAGATGATGGCGGCTTTCATGTATTTGGTTCGAAGTAGATCAATTACTGTATGTGCCTGTGAAAAAAGAGAGCCGTGAATTTCATCATGATAGGCAAGTTCAGACTCTGAAACAAAAAAGCCAATTTTGATAAAAGCCCCGGTGATAAACCGATCAGGATCTTCATGGAAGAGCAGTACAGCCGATCGTTTCAGGTATGAGCCTTCAGTTAATTTAAGCTTTTCAAGCAGCTCCGGATCTGCTGCCGATAAATCCGCATCACTTAAGCGTCCGCTGACGGTAGCCAGCTCACGAAATTTTTTGAGGCTCACCAAAGACAAATCATTTATTGCAACCCCTGGCAGGGGTACAGAATCCCATGTGCGTCCCTGTTTCTGCAGCAGAAAACGATCCAGCGCGGCGCCTTTGATTTCCTGCAGGGTACTGCCGCTACGAATGTAGTAATGACCCCGATAGCTAATCGGGTTGGTGTAGGCAGGCACATTAACTTCCAGCAATTCTGCTCCTTCTTCAGCAAGCAGGTTTACTTCGACAATTATTCCCAAAAGATCACGGATTTTATTGGGTAATTCCTCCATCAGCTTTGCACTTTCAGCAACACCGACTGCCTCACCTCGATCATTTTTGCCGATGATCAGAGTGCCTCCATGAGAATTGGCAAAACCACAGACCCAGCGCAGATAATCATCACGCCAGGATTCTTTAAATTCAACAGCTTGGTTTTCCTTGCTCATGTATTGATCTCCTTGTTTTGATGGTTTTTCATTATATCTCAACTTATGCACTCGATTTTAGCAAAAAAAAAAGGAATCCCTATTTGTCCTGATAACGCAGGCCATAAAAGCTGCGTCGCAACTAATTTCCTGAATTATCGATGCAGCTCAAAACGTACCTCTCCACTTCTGCAAAGTACTGTCTGATCCATTGACTGAATTGATGCACTGAAACCCCAGTTTCTAGAAGCAGTTGTAATACTTTGAACACAAACTACACTCACCCAGCGTCATTGCATAGAAGGCTATCCTAATATAGAAGCTACAGAACGAAACGTGATTTCCTATGGCTGTAATTTGATTATCAGTTTCAGTGAGATACTTTCTAGATTTTTCAATTAGGTCATTCTGAATGGAACTTCCGCTTTTATGATCGATTGTAGCTAATACCTCATCAACAAGATACAGCTTGGCCTCTACAGATAAGAGAACTGCGTCGTTATCGTCAAGTTCTTGTATTAGGTCTTCCATATGATCAACGACTTTCGTCAAATATCCGGGCCATTCAGCCTGATTCATCTCTTTCTGAAAGAATCGTGCAGCAAACAATCTGTTGTTCTCCCATTGCCATCTCTCATAGACGAAAGGTTCACCGAGACTTAGAACTTTCCGATCGATAGAATCAATAGAGTCGCGAAAAAACGAGCACAGCTCACCGTATATTTGTCTGAAAGGCTCAATGAGATTTGAATCTGCTAATCGGGTAAGTATGTAGAATAGTTCTTTGTTCAACTCGAATAGTTTTTCAAATGGCAACATACTAATTTCTTCCCATTTCTGCCTAACTGCATACAAAAGTGTCAATAGTTGAGTCAAGTTATCATGAACGTCTGGCATAGTTACCGTTAACGAATTGATTGTCAGCATTGGCGTGATTGGGCTCAGATCGTACACAGCTTTTAGTGTTGAAACAAGCATAATCAGTTGACTCTTTTTCGGAAGACTTGGAATAACATCTATTAGGATCGCCGCAATTGAATCAAGAATCAGGCTTCTGTTTCCTATTTGTCTTCCATAGACCATTTGGTAGCTGAAGAATCTTGCTTTGTCATAAATGCCTCCGTTTGAGAATTCAGTTTTGAATTTCTCAAACGTCCATGAAGCTTTCTCAAGTTCCCCGTTTCTGACATAAAGGTCTATGAGGTTTTGAAACGCAATGCTCTTGCTCCTTTTCTTAACCTTATCCCCAGCTGAAAAAAGCGCTTTCTCATAGTACCTCATGGCTTCGAGATCATTCCCTCTCATATACTTCAACCTTCCCAAGTTATTGATAACTACGGTGCCTGCCTTGTCTTCGTTTTCTTTTAATGCCTCGCTCAGCAGATCAGACGCTTCTTCTAGGTTTCCTTTGCTTTCAGCCAGCAGAGAAGAAGAAATAAGGAATGATGTCTTGAGTTCTGGGTAATGAGAGATATCCATTTTTCAAAGAATCAACTCGGCTCCCTTGATATTTCCAGCTAAGCAGAACAGCTGTGCTTTGATAATGTTGAGCCTCGTCCTTTCCGAATCGAAAAGAGAAAAGCTTTCGATTCTCTTATAGACTCTATAGGCACCGTGTAGATCATCATTGTCCAGCAAATAGCTTGCAAGAATATGGAGATACTCGATTTTGAAAGGTACAGATAAGCCAAAAAAGATCTTTTTGTCAGGAAAGTTTTGACCCTCGTTAAAATCCAGAGCTTCATACTTCCGCTTAGTCCATCTCAGCAGACAATTCTCTGGGAAGATCATGTATTCTCTAAATAATAGGCCAATGAATGCAATAACAGCTGCGGAAGAATAACCAAGAACTGTGAAAATGAGATTCTTCTTGAAGAAAACCACTGTTTCCAGACAAATAAGCACGGAGAATAAGATTCTCAAGAGGACTCTCCAGTTGACCAGCCACCGAAATTTCTCATTAGTTACTCCAGTCACAATCGCAAATACGATCAGGAAAAGTGAGAGCAATGAGATTCTCAACATATCTCCAGAAACCAGTGCCTCAATGTAATCATTTACCTGATTCACGCCCTTAACTCCTTCACAGTGATTTACCGCTCTTGCTTCATCTCATAACACACTGTATTATTGCTTCACAGTACAGTTGATAACTCCCTAAGTGCCTATTCCTGCTGCTATGGCCATTGCTGAGTACTAACCATCTCATGTTCTATTTTTAATCTCCCATTGGCGCTTACTCAAAAAACTCTCAACCCCTAGTATGAGAATGCCCTTTCTCAAATGTAAACCGCAATTGGTAGAACTACGACAAGTGGTGCGTCAATTTCATCTTTCAGGCCAGGAATTTTAAACCCATTCTTTGCTAACTCCTCAAAGGATCGCAGAAATCCTTGAATCATTTGCTCGTCAAGGATGCCCAAAATCGTAGAAGACTCTAGTGTACTAATATGACCTTCATCAATCTTCTTCACTACTTTCCCGAGTAGTTTGTAGTTACCTTTCGGAATAATCTCTCTTGACCCATCTTGCAGATGATTTTTGGACAGTTGGGATAATGCTTTGTGGTCTTGCATATCCACAAGGTTTATTAGATAGAACCTTGATTCTGATTTGTCTATGTCGCCGATTAGTGAATTCATAATATCCTTCATTACCTTGAACCCAAGTTGATTGTCACCTATATTTGGTGTAAACACCGGTTCGAAAATCTTCAGTACTTCCAATAGTCTCTCTATAGAAGAGGAAATCGGATTTGGTGAGAAATTTCCGATGATCTCCACAAAGCTACCTTCTGTAAGAGCATTCCAGTCCTCAATAGTTTCGATTCTTCTAATATCTGACTTTTAATTAGCTTCGTTCTCACTTTGTTGAACAGTGAGCCAGGCGTTTGAACTCTTTCAGACTGGCTTTCGGAACTCAAAGCCTTGCTTTTTGACAAGCCTCCGCTGGCAGAGATATCTACAAATGGCAATACTTTAGATAGCGAAATCCCGACACTGCCTTCCCTTTCAGAAAGCTCTCCACTTGTGATCTTGATTTTTTCACTGAGAGATAATCCATTATCAAGAGTTGCAAGGATGTCAAGCATGATTTCTGCATCAAGATAGACTGGAACGACAATGTCCGTTGGTTCCAAAATCCCTGAGGCATCTTCAGATGCCTTTCTCTTTCTGAACATAAATTACCTCCTGAGCTAATTAGTGATCCTGTTTTTCACTGGTTGCATCACTCACAGTCTCCTTTTTTGACTTCAAGTATCTGTCAAACAGGAAGTCAAGGAGCGTGCTGGCAAAGTCTTGGTCGTCGTTTATCTTCTTGTAGAATTTGATATTCGAGTCGATCATGTCCTGGATTATGTCGTTGGCGATGTTGTCAAATGTAAGTCTGGCACTGGAAGGGGGATTTACCTGCACGCTGTTTCTGAGCGCTTCGTTCTTCTCCAGTCTTTCTTGAAGCTGACTGAGGAACACTTTGTCTTCTTCGGTGAATTCGGTGCCGAATCTTTCGTTCAAATCTTCTATGATCTTGGATAGAAGTTCTTGTTCGTTAACAAATGTCCCTGTTTCAGCACTACCATTTGTAGGCTTCAACTCACCTGGGCCTCTCTCCAATTGAATTTTCCCCTTTGAGGACTTCTGGATTCGCAGAGATTCCATATCTATATCCTCAAGCACTTCCAAGGGGAGCTGCCCTCTGGGAATTGGAAGTCTTCTTAGAAGGAATCTCGCAAAGTGATACAGCTTCTCCAGTCCCGGATCGGAGAAAGTGATAATTCTGGAAAGGAAAGAGTATAGATGAACGAATCGAGTAAGTGTCTTACGAAAGTCAAGCTTGACATCTTCCTCAACCTCTTCAAAACTCGATATTACAGGCTTGAGGCAATTATAATAATCAGAGTGTTTTGGCTTCTCAGAAAAATAGACTTCTGCAAATCTGTCCACGTCATCTTGACTGTATAGCTGAAATTGCTCCAAAACTGTCTCCAGATCGTACAAAGTGTCGGGATCGGTTCCTTCAGTGAGCAATGTCTTTTCATAGTATGGCTGGAAAGACTTTTCGATTTCTTCGGCTTCATTCACGAAATCAAGAATCATAGTATCTTTCTTGTCAGGGTGAATTCTGTTTAGCCGGCTTAGTGTTTGAACCGCATGTACCCCGTTAAGTCTCTTATCGACATACATTGTATGCAGAAGCGGTTGGTCAAAGCCTGTCAGAAACTTATTTGCAACTATCAGAAATCGGAATTTGTCGGTGTTGAACTCCCCAGCCGTTTGTGATTCAGAGAAGCCGTTCATTTTCGCTTCGGTGTATTCCATACCACCGTCACGAACAGTCCCTGAAAATGCGACGAGAGCCTTTATCGTGTCGTAGCCCTTCTCCTTCACGTATCTATCGAATGCCTGACGATATCTTACAGCGTGGAGCCTTGAGCTCGTCACGATCATTGCCTTAGCTCGACCTTTGATTCTGTCCATAGTGAATTGCCTGAAGTGCTCAATGATTATCTCAATCTTCTTCGAGATCGTGTATTCGCTTTCTCTGACGAACTTCTGGAGAAGGTAAGAGGCTTTGGCCTTTTCGAACTGCGGATCCTCTTCGATCTTCTTGAGCAGTCTGAAATAGGTCTTGAAGGTCGTGTAATTCTCGAGAACATCCATTATAAAGCCTTCCTCTATCGCCTGTCTCATGGAATATAGACTGAAAGGTTCGAATTTGCCGTCGGCTCTTTTGACCCCGAACGTCTCAAGGGTTTTGTTCTTTGGAGTTGCCGTGAATGCGAAGTAGCTTACATTCGGCAGTCTTCCTCTCTTCTTCATCTCATCCGTTATCTTGTCTTCGAGATCTTCTGATTCAGCTCCGTCCTTGATCTCGGCTTCTTCAAGTGTCTCCACCGAGAGAACCTCGTTCATGTCCCTGACAGTCTCGCCGCTCTGAGAGGAATGAGCTTCGTCTATTATTACTGCGAATCTATCACTCTTCAGTTCCCCTATCTGATCCACAATGACAGGGAACTTCTGAAGGGTCGTGACAATTATGTCTCTTCCGTTTTCGAGCGCCTCTCGTAACTGACGAGAAGTCTTGTCAATGTTCTCAAGCTTTCCCTTCACATCTTCGAACTGCCCTATAGTGTTCTGAAGCTGTCTATCTAAGACTCTTCTGTCGGTTACCACTATCACAGAATCAAAGAGCCTTCTATCATCAACGTGTAAATTGGAAAGATGGTAGGCTAGCCAGGCTATCGTGAAGCTTTTCCCGCTGCCTGCGCTGTGTTGCACTAGGTAACTGTTCCCAGTTCCGCTAGCTTTCGAATCCTCTATTAAGCGGTGAACTGCGTCCAGCTGATGGTATCTGGGGAAGATCATTGCCTTCTTTCCGGTTGGCCTTCCATCTTCATCTAGAATATCTATTACCTGAATGAAGTTCTGTATGAGGTCGAGTATCCCGTCTCTCGACCAGACCTCTTCCCAGAGATAAGAAGTGGCATATTTGTTGTAGCCAGAAGGGGGATTTCCAGCACCGGTGCCATCACCCCTGTTGAAAGGGAGAAAACGTGTCGCGTCCTTCTTCAACTCAGTCGTCATGTAAACCAGTTCGGGATCAACGGCAAAATGGGCGAGGCACCTGCCAAATGTGAACAGCGGTTCGACGGGGTCGCGATCTTTTTTGTACTGGCGCATAGCATCTTCAACAGTCTGACCGGTAAGATGGTTCTTCAACTCGGCAGTGAACACCGGAAGGCCGTTGACAAAAACCACCATATCCAGACTGTTTTCATTTTTCATGCTGTATTTCAGCTGTCTCACTACCGAGAAGATGTTAGCTCTGTACAGCTCTTGAAGGGTCTCGTTCATGCCGGTTACTGGCTTGTAAAAAGCGAGTTTGAAGTGCGAGCCGAGAGACTTAATCCCTTTTCGAAGGACATGGAGTGTTCCATAATCGTCCACGGCTTTCTTTACTCGTTGGAGAAGGCTATCCTTGGCCTTATTACCAGCCGCTTTCTGGTATTTCTCCCATTCTTTTGGCTGGGTGGCATAAATGAACTGGAGAAGATCGGAGGGGATAAGGCAGAGTTCCTTCTCATATTCATCCGGTCTCCGGCTTGAGAAACCGCCGCTGACGAAAGCCGTCTGCTTTGCCTTCTGACCGTATAGCGATTCGACAGGAGCTTCCTTCAGCAAAGAGTTTTCAATAGCCTCTTCGAAGCTCTTCTCGTCGTAAGTCTTGCTCACTACGGTACCTCCTCCCGAACGTCTATCTTGCCCGTAACGGCCGCTGTGATAAGAGCGGAGCGATATTCCTTCAGAAGCTCTATGCTTTTTTCGATCTTTGAGATGAAGGAGTCGATTTTGTAATTTCTCTCAGTAACATAAGCGACGACCCTCTCTTGCTCCTCTATGGGCGGCAAAACAACTATTAGGTCCCGTAGTTTCTCCCTAGAAAGTTCGATTTGATTTGTCGAACCAGCGACCAGTTCATTTAGAATCTTGCCTTGATAAAGCGGTGTTTCGACTAGGAGCCTTAAAAAAGAAGGGATCAATAACTTGCGGTCGCAACGTACTATTGTCACATGGCTATCAGCAATGCACATTCTATCAAGATTGAAAAGCAAAGCACGCCCAAGGGTGCCCGTCCCAGTGGAGTTGAGTAGCAAATCGCCTTTCTTGAGCAACCCTTTTCTCAGCTCAGAGATATCGGTTTCCTCATGGTACTTGAGATCATCTTCGCTTATCCCCTCCCAGTAGATGCATGCTTGATTGATTACCGCAATCGAACTCTTCTCTGCATAGTTTGGACTAATTCCCCTTCCAACGTGATTTACCGCCCTCTTCAGTTTTGCTACACCCCACCCTTCCGGTATCTCCCCGATCCATTCGACTCCCGAGTCTTTCATGGGAGCGTTGGGATCGAGACCTTTAGTCACGGCTCGCGCAATTATCGCCGCCCGCTTTTCCTTCAGGAGTTTTATCAGACGCTGCTTCTTAGTGATTAGGGAATCTACTCTCTTTAGCGTTTCATCCAGAAAGCCCACTATTTGACTTTGTTCTTCAGGTTTAGGTAAGGCTACAGGATAGTTGTTGATGAAGTCAACTGTTATCCTCTTCTGACCAGCAGCTCCGTGCATTATTTTGCTTCCAGTTTCTCTAAAAGCTTTGGAAATCGAAACATAAAAAAGGTACCTAGAGTCAGACCGTTCATTTGGCCTTAGTACAAACAATTCGGTTGTACCAAATCCTATACCGTTTACAAGATCTGTGGCTATTGCTCCTTTATAGTTTTCAAAGCAAGGAGTTATCTTCGCTACGATCAGATCACCTTCTGCGAAATACGTATAACCTTGCTTAACATCCAAGAGTTTCTTCGCTTCTGCTCCGGAAATCCCCCCGTATTCTCCAATAGATTCCATTGGAACAAAACTCACTTCCAGATCATCTGGAAGATGATTCTTTTCAGTCTTTGAAGGATTCATCCTTGCAAGTTCTTTCAGTCTATATACTCTCCAGTTGGTCGGTATCTCACCGATCCATTCAACTCCCGAGTCTTTGTAACGAGGGTATCTCTTCCAGCGTTTCGGAGCGATTCTCTTGAAATCCTTCGTGATCTCCTCGCTCATTCGATCACATCCTTAAGAAGATCGAGAATCTCTCTTTCCACTTCGTTTAGGTCGGCCTGTATCTCTTCAAGGGATCTGGGAGGTTTGTACTCGTAGAAGTATCTGTTGAAGTTTATTTCATAGCCCACTTTGCCTGTCTTGCCGTCTTTAGGGTCTTTTATCTTCTTGTTTATCCAGGCGTCGGGCACGAAGGGTTTTACCTCTCTTTCGAAGTATTTATGTATGTCTTCTCCAAGTGGGACTGTCTCTGTATCTCTAAGCTCGGAGTCCGGTTCGGGTTTGCCCTTTGAATCGAGACAAATGTCAGCCATTTCGTCTCTCTCTGAGAGTGCGTCAAGTATCGCTTTTTTTAGTTGGGCGTTGAGCTTCACAGTCGAGCTCTCAAATGCTTTGTCAAGATCGGTTTCAAATTCGGCCTTGTTTCTATAAAGACGTTGAGGAAGTGTTCTCAGGACTTTCTTTATTTCTTTTTGCTGTTCCTTTCCTTGAGTCTCTTCGAGAGAGATTTGTTCGACACTTTTCTTCTTTTTGCTCTTGGCAAGGTTAACAAAGGCCGTCTGATCATCCAGTCTTGAAATGCGCTCATCATTTGCAATGAAGTTAAGTCTCAGAGGTCTTTCAATCGTTATCTTCCTGAAGCCGAAGTATTCGTTATGGAAGATCTTCGACTGCTCCTCGTTCTTGAAGTCGTTATACAGCTCGGTTATCTTGCGTATATGTTCTTCCGTGAGCTCTCTACGTTTGTTGCCGAGGCTTTTTCTCATGGGAGACCAGAGAGAGGTAGCGTCTATTAGCTGCACTTTCCCTTTTCGCCTCTCTTCTTTCTTGTTGGTGATCAGCCATATGTATGTAGCTATTCCTGTGTTATAGAAGAGCTGTTCTGGCATCGCGATGATCGCTTCAAGCCAGTCATTCTCTATTATCCAGCGCCTTATTTCGCTCTCTCCGCTTCCGGCATCACCAGTGAAAAGAGGAGATCCGTTCATGATTATTGCTATGCGGCTTCCACCTTCTTCAATGGGGCGCATCTTTGAGATCATGTGCTGAAGGAAGAGGAGTTGCCCGTCGCTTTTTCGCGGAAGTCCGGCCGAGAATCGACCGGCGGTTCCTCTTGAGGCTTCGTATCTTACGGTCTTTTCGTCCTGACTCCAGTCTTTGCCATAAGGCGGATTGGCAAGTATTATGTCGAATCTGTCGTTCGGGAACTTGTCTTTGGATAGTGTCGATTCATCTCTTATATTTTCGGCATCTCTCCCATCAACACTCTTTATTAGCATATCTGACTTACAGAGGGCATAGGTTTCAGGGTTGACCTCCTGACCGTAGAGATAGACCTCCGTTTCCGCATTTATTTCCATGATTCTTTCCTTGGCGATCGAGAGCATTCCACCGGATCCACAGCAAGGGTCGTATATCGTTCTCACAATGTGATTTTTCTCGCGGATCTCCTTGTCGTTGTTCACCGAGAGATTGACCATAACTTTAATGACTTCTCTAGGGGTGAAATGTTCCCCGGGGTTTTCGTTGAGCGCTTCGTTGAATCTGCGGATGAGGTCCTCAAATACATAGCCCATTGTAAGATTGTCAACTTTGTCGGGATGAAGATCTAGATGGCTGTCGTTGAATCTTTGCATAACAAGATACAAGAGACCAGATTGATCGAGCTTTTCAATAGTTCTGAAGAAGTCGAATTTCTCCATTATTTCCCTAACATTTGGACTGAAGGAGTTTATGTAGGCAGTCAGATTATCTCTCAGATTTTGAGCGTCATCCAGAAGGGTTCTAAATGTGTAGCGAGATGTATTATAAAAAGCATAGCCCGAAGCCTTTCTCAGCTGGGGATCTCGATTTTCTATACCCTTTTCGCTTAGCTTTTTTGCCGTCTCGAGAACATCTTTCTTTGTGCCTTCAAGAACAGAATCCAAGCGCTTTAGCGTGGTGAATGGAAGAATGACATCCTGATACTTCCCTCGCTTGAAGACATCTCTTATTAGGTCAGCTATACTCCAGATGAAGTTGGATATTTCGTTGAAGTTGGTCATGTTATCCTCCGTTGATTCATTGTGATGGATCGGTACCAATGTATTGTTCTCTATACCCTAACGGTTCGCTTTCTGCGTCTGTTTTATCCGAAACTTTTCTCTGAAATACTTCAGAGAAATGGATTACTTATCTTCGCTTTACAATTTCTCAATCTGCCTCTTGAATCACTATCTGAATACCTGAACCTTAGAAAACTGCTCTCGCTTCCTGTGCTCGTTCTTCGCATGTGTGTTGTTTACAGTATATGTCTATTCGGCTGCTCCTTGCGACGTGTGTAATGGACGTAACTGCCAGAAGTAGAGCTCAGAGTTGCGAAGTTGATCAGATTGCGTCTGTTGACTATTATATTCATTGTTACAAAGAAAACCAAATGCAATGGTTTACGTATCAAAAAAACCCCGGTCATTTCCGGGGTTTCTCATGGCTTTTGTGTGTGTTCTTAAGATTTCAGAACAGTCTTAGTCAATTTCGCAACAAAGGCTGTTCTTTCATTTCCGATCTAACGACAGCTACTTCACCAACACCTTCATCGCAGTCTTCCACAGCCCTTTGTTCAGGAACATGACGACTAGGTCTATCAAGACGTCCAGGATGAAGTCG